>NZ_DS989846.1:51586-256953 GCF_000155555.1 Coleofasciculus chthonoplastes PCC 7420 | reverse complement strand
AAACCGTACTAAGTTTTGCCAACAAACCTCAAACCCTTACAAAGGACAAATAACAAAGGACGAATGACGAACTCTTTAGCTTTCTCAATAATTCCATGCTGATTTCTGATTTCAATAACAATCAAAAACCGTCCCCCCAAGTCCTCATCGTCGATGATGAAGAAACTCAGCGACTGTTGATGCGACGAGTGATAGAAAAGGAAGGATATCAGATTCTGGAAGCATCCGACGGTTTAGACTGCCTCAGACTCTGTAAAAAGACCTCTCCCGATATTATTTTACTGGATGCGATGATGCCAGTGATGGATGGTTTTACCTGCTGTCAACAACTCAAAAAAAATCCAAAAATGAGTCAAGTTCCGGTGCTAATGATTACAGCCCTGGAGGACAAAAAATCCGTTAATCAAGCCTTTGAAGCCGGAGCAACTGACTATGTAACCAAGCCCATTCATTGGCCCGTCCTGCTGCAACGGGTGCGTCGCTTGATTTTGCAATCTCAACTGTATATCCAACTGATTCAGAGTCAAGAGCGAACGGAACGGTTATTGCTGAATATCTTACCAGAACCCATTGCTCAACGGCTGCAACAGTCAGAAGGTGTGATTGCGGATTACTTTGAAAATGTCAGCGTTTTATTTGCGGATATGGTGGGATTTACTCAACTTTCTGCCCAAATTAGTCCCAGAGATTTAGTGGTGAAACTGAATTCCATTTTTTCGGAGTTTGACCAATTAACTGAACAGTATGGTTTAGAGAAAATTAAAACTATTGGCGATGGGTATATGGTTGCCGCTGGACTCCCTATTCCCCGTGATGATCATGCTGATGTCAGTTTAGGAATGGCACTGGCGATGCAGGAAACCATGACTCAGTTAATGCAAAAAACAGGAGATCCACTCAGTTTAAGAATTGGTATTCATACGGGTTCAGTGGTGGCGGGTGTAATTGGTACTAAAAAATTTAGCTATGATCTGTGGGGGGATACCGTTAATACCGCCAGCCGGATGGAACAACAGGGTGTATCCAACTGTATTCAGATTACCGAAGCGACGTACCAGCAGTTATCTAATCCACATTTGTTTCGTGAACGAGGTTTAATTGATGTAAAAGGAAAGGGTCAAATGAAAACCTATATACTGGATTGCCAAATCTGTTTAAATAACCATGGCAATCCAGCTAAAACCAAAATTGGATCATGTTGATCCGCTTCAAGTTATCCAATCACCAGTAAATAAGGACTAGACAATCATGGGATTAATTTTAATTACAGACGACGCTGCCTTTTCTCGGCGGATGATTAAGAAAGCCATCCAACAAAGTGGACATGAAACACTAGAAGCGGCTAATGGTCTTGAATGTCTGGATTTGCTGGCAAATACGACACCCGATTGTATTATTTCCGACTTGTTGATGCCAGAAATGGATGGATTTGGTTTACTCAAAGAATTACGCGATCGCGGTTCAAAAATTCCTGTTATTGTCCTCACTGCCGATATTCAGGACAGTGCGCGTCAGCATTGTGAAAGTTTAGGTGCATTTATGCTGCTGAAAAAACCCCCAAAAGCGCCAGAAATTATCGAGGCAGTCACCCAAGCCCTGAGTATAAAAACAAACTAGGAGAACCTCAGCGTGGACTTAACTCATGACCAATTAGATGCCTTGAAAGAGTTAATTAATATTGGAGTGGGTCAGGCAGCAGGGATGTTGAGCGAAATGATTGACTATAATATCCGGTTGCAAATTCCAGAAGTGGAAATATTACCCCTTTTGGAGATGCAAAACCAACAAAAAAAACGCTTAGGATCTGATCCACTTTCTGCTGTAAAGTTACCGTTTAGTGGCTCATTCGCGGGAAATGCCCAGCTTATTTTTCCCACGGAAAGTGCCGCCATGTTAGTCTCAGTTCTCACGGGTGAAGATGTAGAAAGTCCGGATCTGGATTCTCTAAAAATTAGCACCCTGAGTGAAGTGGGAAATATTCTCCTCAATGGCGTTATGGGTTCAATTAGTAATATACTGGAGCAACAACTGGACTATGCGATTCCTTGCTACGAAGAGGAAGATATTGACCATATTCTGTCCTTTAAAATGGGCTACAACGAGGCTCATGTGCTTTTAGCACGGACTCATTTTGATATTGAAGAACTCCAAGTTAAGGGTGATATTGTCCTGTTTTTTGATGTCAATTCATTTCAGTTATTACTCAACGCGATCGCAGCGGTTGCTTAATCGGCTAGGGATGCACGAAAGACATAAGACATAAGACATAAGACGAATGACGAACAACAAATGACGAATAACAAACTCGTGAAAAATCGTAAACCTGGACGTGCTGTTTTTTTTGAAGATCCGGAGGGTGTCGAAAATCAGGAAACCGAAAAAACGGTTATCACTGAATCCAATCATTTATCAGGCAATGAACCTGATCCTGTTGATCTACCAAGTGAACCATTGAAATCGGAAACCTCTCTAGAAACTGAACTCAGTTCCAAATCATTACAAGAACTTAAAAAAGCCCTGGCAGCAGTAAGAGATGGCGACTTTTCTGTTCGCCTTTCTGCTGAGAACGGTTTCGGGGAACTGGCGACTATTTTTAATCAAATGGTGACGGTGAACCAAACCTTTACCACTGAACTGGTTGACATGGGCAAAACCGTTGCTCAAGAGGGCAAAGTGAGTAAACAGTATTCCCGTCCAGAATTGCAAGGTTCGTGGCGGACTAATGTGGATACTGTTAATGAAATTATTAATAGCTTAGTTAACCCCACGATTGAGATTGCCCGGGTACTCCATGCCGTTGCCAAAGGTGATTTATCCCAAAAAATTGCCTTAGAAATTGAAGGGAAACCCTTAAAAGGACTCTTTCGCCGGATTAGTACAACGGTGAATAAAATGGTTGATCAACTGGATACCTTTGCCGTGGAAGTTACCCAGGTTGCCCGTGACGTAGGCATTGAAGGAAAACTGGGCGGACAAGCTGAGGTGCCAGGGGTTTCCGGGATCTGGAAAGAACTTACCGATAACGTAAATCTGATGGCGAAAAATCTCACTGATCAGGTACGCAGTATTACCACCGTTGCTACGGCGATTAGTGAGGGTAATTTTAGTGAAAAAATCACCGTTGAGGCACAGGGAGAAATCTTAGCCTTAAAAGATACCTTGAACCAAATGGTTGATCGCTTGCATACAATTGTCATCGAGATAACTCAAGTCAGCCAAGACGTTGGTATTGAAGGTAAATTGGGCGGACAAGCCACAGTTGACGGCTTATCCGGTAGCTGGCGAAGTTTAACCCAGACTGTCAATTTTATGGCGGCACATCTAACCGAACAAGTCCGCAATATTGCCGCTGTTTCTACGGCTGTCGCCCAGGGAGATTTGTCCCAAAAAATTACCGTAGAGGCAAAAGGGGAAATTTTAGCCCTGAAAACAACGCTGAATAGGATGGTGGATCAACTGAATACCTTTGCCCATGAAGTCACCCGCTTAACTCAAGACGTTGTAAATGGAAAACTTGGGGGTCAAGCTATGGTGGAAGGGGTTGACGGGACATGGAAAGAATTGACCGATAATGTTAACCTAATGGCAAGCAATCTGACCGATCAAGTGAAACAGATTGCTCAAGTTGCGATCGCACTCAGTAATGCTTCCGAACATCTGACGCTAGAAAGCCAAACCATGGGGGCGACAGCCGAAGAAACCTCCGTTCAAGCCGCTACCGTTTCCTCCGCTGCTGAACAAGTGAGTACCAATACCCAATCCGTCGCCATTGGTATGGAACAAATGCACGCCAGCATCAAAGAAATTGCCAAAAGTGCCGCCGAAGCCACCACCGTCGCCACCTCCGCCGTCACCACCGCCGAAACCACCAATCAAACCATTGCCCAGTTAGGGGTAAGCAGTACAGAAATTGGCAAAATTGTCAAGTTAATTACCTCAATTGCCCAACAAACCAACCTCCTCGCCCTCAACGCCACCATAGAAGCCGCCCGCGCCGGAGAAGCCGGGAAAGGATTTGCCGTGGTTGCCAACGAGGTGAAAGAATTGGCAAAACAAACCGCCAATGCCACAGAAGACATCAGCCAGAAAGTGGAAGCGATACAAGGAGACACCAAGCATTCCGTGGATGCGATCGCCCAGATTACTACCATTATTCATCAAATCAACGATTTTCAGACCACAATTGCCAGTGCGGTGGAGGAACAAACCGCCACGACAAATGAAATCGCCCGTAACATCAACCAAGTCTCCCTCGGTTCCCAAGAAATTGCCCGCAACATTACAGGTGTCGCGGATGCGGCTCAAAACACCGCCCAAAGTGCCAGCAACACTCAAAATTCCGCCCTAGAACTCTCAAAAACGGCGAATGAACTTGAACAACTTGTCGGGCAATTTAAATATTAACGGACTCTTAACCCTGAGCGAAGTCGAAGGGTTGACAAATGACAAATGACAAATGACAAATGACAAATGACAAATGACAAATGACCATAAATATCCTTGTTGTTGATGACTCTGTGCTAGCGCGGCGCATGATTAGTAACGTACTCGAAGCTGATCCCGCCCTTTGCGTCATCGGTGTCGCGGCGAATGGTAAAATCGCCCTGGCTAAACTGGCTCAAGTAAAGCCAGATGTGGTGATATTAGATGTTGCCATGCCAGAAATGGATGGCTTGGAAACATTAGCCGCAATTCGCCAGCAGGATCATCAATTACCTGTGATTATGTATAGTATACTGACCGAACGCGGGGCGGCGGCTACGTTGGATGCACTGTCTCTGGGGGCGACGGATTATGTCACCAAGCCACAAACCAAAAGTAAACAGGAAGCCCTCGAACATATTCAGGAACACCTGATTCCCAAAATTAAGGCATTTTGTGCCAATTCGCCCTCGACTCCGGTTAAAGCTGGTGTAGAACCATTTCCAGGGACATCTCTAAAGCATCAAACGGTTACAGTCTCTGATGTAAAGTCTCAGATTAAAATTTTAGCGATCGGCGTATCGACTGGAGGACCCAAAGCACTCGAGGCAATTTTACCCCAGTTTCCCGCTAATTTTCCCATACCGATTGTGATCGTACAGCACATGCCGCCTGTATTTACCACCCGTTTAGCTGAACGATTAGCGCAAAAATGCCAAATTAAAGTGGCTGAGGGTTATACGTTGGGTCAATTAGAGCCCGGGTTAGCGTGGATAGCACCAGGAGACTATCATCTGATTATCGAGAGAAATGGTACAGGTGTGCATCTTCGCACCCATCAAGACGCGCCAGAAAACTCCTGTCGTCCGGCTGTTGATGTGCTATTTCGTTCTGTGGCTAAACTGTATGGGGCAAATACCTTAGCCATTATCTTAACCGGAATGGGGCAAGATGGACGTTTAGGCTGTGAATGTATTCGCCAAGTTGGGGGTCAGGTTTGGGTGCAGGATGAAGCCACCAGTGTTGTTTGGGGAATGCCAGGAATGGTGGCAAATTCGGGGTTAGCGGATAGGGTGATTCCGTTACCAGATATTGCGGCTGAGATTATCCGTTGCGTTTAACTATTTAGAGGATGAGAATTACACCCAGAAACCGTAGGGGCGCACCGACGTGCGCCCGATTGAATTGTCAGGTTTATTCCTGGATAAAATACGATGATAAGGCTAAGGTTCCTTTACTACGAACCTGTCAAATTTATTCCTGGGTATGACACGATGAGAGGGCTAAGGTTCCCTTACTACGAACCTGTTCATGTAATTAACGTGCCAATTCGTTTCATAATTTGCAGAACGTTGTATAGTTCATTATGCGGACGGGCAAAGATGGAAAAGTCAGTGGACAAATCATAGTAACCGACAGGTTCTTGAATTAATTTAAGGAAAAGAAAGTTATCCCCATTAGTGACTAAGCCAAAGGACGGTTGTGTGGGATGAGGATTAGCCATCATGTAGGCGAGGGCTTGGGGAATGGCGACTGAAAAGGAAAATTTAGTTTGTTTTGATTCAATTAAGGTTAGCCAAAATTTATTTTTTAACACGAGAGCGTCAATGCGTCCGCGATAGGTTTCATCTCGTTCTTCAACCGTAAACTCGACTGATTTTTCTCCTTTAAGTTTATAGGGCGGGTCACAAAAACCAGCTAAGTACAACAGTGGAGAAACGAGGAGTAAATTCACCGTCGCTTCGGTCATTGAGCCATCAGCACTATTGTAGAGGTAACTCGTTTTAATCCGGTCGAGGGTTTCCCGTTCGGATTGGGTGAGTTCAGGAAGATTGTCTTGCCATTCTGAAAAGAAGTCAAGATTATCATTTCGGCGAATATTAAACCGCGATTCGGCTTCGTTGAGCGAAGTAACGACTTCAGTAATTGTTAGGGTTTTCGTCATAGGTTTAGGGGGAATGACAGAGGATGCTTTGCTTTTTTTGCACGGGAGAGGGGCTGGGGGAGAGGGTTCCCCTTCTCCCCACGGTGGGAGAAGGGGTTAGGGGATGAGGGGGAAAATGTCAAGGATTAGATAGACACAGCTTAAAATCTCGCCAGTATTGGTTTTCTACCTTAAGTTGACACCAATGACCGACGTGCGCCCGATTGAATTGTCAGGTTTATCCCTGGATAAAATACGATTATCAGGCTAAGGTTCCCTGACTACAAACTCTGAGATTGAAGCCAAAATGATTGATTAATAAGCCTTGAAGGTCAAGGTTAACTTATCTTTCGGATAATCATTTAAATCTGGAGATTCAGGATTCGGGAGAGTAGCCAAATTATTTTGGTACACTGTACGAATTTGCCAAGGCACATCAGCCGCAGATAACCGTTGCTGCAAGTCGGAGGGTAAGATACCACCGAGTTTGGCTAAGGCATCTAGAAGATTAACCACTAAATCCACTTCTTTGAGATGGCACGTTCTGAGACGATTGAGAATTGGTTCATTCGCTTCCTTAATGCCTAGTTTTGCTAAATGTTCAGCAACTAAACCAGCATAGTATTTATCCTGAGTTACGGCATCTAACAGACAAGGTACTCCTACCCGTGAGTTAAATTGCAGTAGCACAAGCGCTGCCAGAATTTGAGTTTCTGAATCATCCGATTCCTGGAATAGTTTCTCTAGATGCGGCACAATCACGGAACCGAAACGTTTAAGGCGTTCGGCAACCAGAAAGCGATTTGGACTTGTTCTTAAAGCAGCAACGGCTTGGATAGCAATAGAATCAACGATGTCTACAGCTTGTTCTAACGCCGGAACTTGTTTTTCAATCTGGGTCGTCCCAAGATCTTCTAGAACTGAATTAAGATTTGAATGGGTCATTATCGAATCCTCGTTACTAAAAATGTGCCTCTGAGTAGAGTGTTACCAGGAATACAAAAGATACTTCGAGATGACATTACACCTGTGACTCTGATTCCATTTGACACTAATGCTGTCTCTTCTGAAAACTGAATCGCCCAATTTTGTTTATCTCCAAATATACCAATGTCATTGAGTTGACGTTCAGTGGCATCGACACCTAATTCTGTAACGAATATACTACCGGATTCCCATGCTAGATAATTATTCTCTCCTTGTTCAAATCGAAGTTCGCTGACGATGACTTGTTGTCCTATATCAAGACTATCACCGACAATCCCTGTAATTCCTGTAACTCCCTCGGCATTGGTAAAGTGGCTAAATAAGCGCCCTTCACCTAAATTAGGAGTTATCTTAGGTGGCGGTAGTGATGGCAACAAAAAGTGGGGTTGTTATTCAATCAATTGAATACATCTTATGATAGATGAGAATCAACACTTCTCAATGCGATGCGATCGCACAATTTCAGGTCTGATACAATTGGGTCTTATAAATGATACCTTGGGCAAGGGCGGGTTTATCAATATCTGGGTGTCTTACATCCGATAATCGTAAAACCCGCCCCTACATTTGTCAAATATCCCTACCGCTCTAGGACATCGGTTAAGAAACCGGGTTTCTCGTGAGGTTGACAACGAAATATCAAGTTTTCACCCAAAGAAACCCGGTTTCTCGGAATACTTGACCGACGCTCTACAAATCTAAGGGAATAGGCTCATCCGTTGATTTAACCTGAACACTCCCATTACTCTCAACCTTATGGTGATTTCGTCTACAATTTCTTGCACACGCAGGTTGATTTTATCGCGGTTTTGCAAGACATCATCTAAGATATTTTGTCCCACGACATTCCGTAATGTCGTCATCGCGGCTTGATAAACCGCGATTTCGTAATTTTCGACTTTATTAATTGCCCGGAATGGGTCAATGATGCGATAATATAAAACAGCATTGACTTTAATCGTCACGCTGTCAGCCGTTACCGCTTCTTGAGGGGCGATATCCACGGTTTTGGTGCGGATATCTACTTGGGCTTTTTGGTCAATCAGAGGTAGAATCCAATACATCCCCGGTCCTCTGACATTGCTGAACCGTCCCAAGCGAAAGATCACGCCGCGTTCATATTCGCGATCGATTTTAAAGCCGCTGAATCCTACCAGCAGAATGATCCCGAACACTCTGCCAATAATGGTTTCCATAGAGACTTAACCAACTCTAATGTCTCTATTCTAGGAGATGAGGCAGAGAGGGGGTAGAAACGTAGCCGATTACGTCTCTACCTTTCCGGCTCAAATAGGCTATTCCCCGTTCCCTGTTCCCTTTAACGACAAGCGAATAATTTCTGCATAGCTGTAGTATAAGGCTGAACGATTGATTGTTGCTCAGAGTCTAGGCGGATGAGAATCTTGTCTACTAAAAGTCCAACCATGCTCTCCACTAATTCCCAACTGACACTTACGCTGGGATAAACCATCTCACATAAGGGATAAAGTTCTTTCTCCATTGCTGCCATACTCTGTTCCAAAACACAAACCCACAGATAAGCTTGAAACATCTCCACATCGCGGATACTTGAGGCTTTGACTTCTGGATGATCCAGTTTTCCGCGACGGCTGCGATAAGTGGGGTATCGTTCCAAGGCGTGGCGATAAACCCGTGTGGCAATTTCCTGACTCTTGGGTATAAGTTGCTCGATTAAGGCTAATACAGGAGAATTAAGAGAATGTTGAGCCGCCGCCGTGCATACCCGTTGCCAGGGAATACATACTTGCTCTTCAACAAATTTAAAGTAAGGAGAGAGCAATAACTGTTCCGGTAGGCTTAACCGATTCAACAATACCTTGGAACTGAGATGAAACTGGGTACTCATAAATCCCAGGGTATTCTGATTATTGGCAGATAAATGCTGGGACTGAAATTGCATTAATTCTGGGGTCAGAATTGTCACAAGGGAGGAAACTTCGGGTAGCTCTAATTTGGGCATGACCGAGATTTTATATAAATCGGTGGAAATATCCACAGTATCTGCTTCAGATAACGCCTCCATTAGAGATGGAGTTGGTGACTGTTTTCGATAGACGGATAAAACCTTCTCATAAACCTGCGCTGAGGATGTGGCGATACCTTGGGATTCGGTTAAGTTGACAACGTTGGGAATATAGGAGAAGAGAATACTGGTCCGAATACCTGCACATTTGCAGTGAATTTCTATCAGTCGAGAGAGTTTAGTTGCCGTTTTATCTCGCCCTTGACGAGAGGCGGCTTCCATTAACTCAATCGTGGTACATTTGTTCGTGGTTAAGGAAAGCGTGGATAAGTCAGGGACATAACGGGCTGCCCACAGTTTAAGTAAGCGTTTAACTGTGATACTTTTGTCTAATGGGGTGGTTACCAGCATGAAATACTCCTAGTTTGGGGTGAGGATAGTCAATAAATCGGATGATTGGCATCCGTTGAACCTATCGTTGGCTGGTAGATCCCCTTTTGGACTAAATTCGGGTTAATTCTCCCGTTTTGGGTAGAAACAAGGCAGATAGATGGCAGAAGGTTCCCAGGAAAAAGTTATGTAGAGACGTGCTATGGTACGTCTGAGTTGGGGGTTACTCTCCCTGCTTTGGTGAACGGATGGGAAAATTTTGCCCTGAAGGTCTAGGCTTGCGTTAATTTGACAGTCTTAATGTTTAGTATAAACGCAAATATATGAATTTATGTAAACCTTTTTTAAAGAAATACGGGAAATTTTTCCTGGCTTCCCCTGCTTCCAGACGTAGTATGCTACGTCTCTACATTGCTCCCTCTGCTCCCCCTGCTCCCTCTGCTCCCCCTGCTCCCCCTGCTCCCTCTGCTCCCTCTGCTCCCTCTGCTCCTCTATCCCTTGCAGTCTTGGGGAGTCTCCTTATATCTGGTGTTGGTGTAGTACAATGTTTAGCTTCTGTATGACGTGTCTATACTGAAAAATTAAGAGGGGTGCATCTAAACATTATCGTTTGCCGTCGTCCAGAAGGATTACAACCCAAATTAAAATGAATAGTTTTCAAACGCCTAGTGAATCCATGGATCAACCAGCCAACCGGGAATTCACTCAAACTTTATTTTTGAGAATATCGGATGATTTATTCGGAATATGGAACAAAGAGGGATATTGGCAGCCGCTGAATCCGGCTTGGGAAAAGGTTTTGGGCTGGACAGAGGAGGAGTTGCGATCGCATACTTCCTGGGAACTGATTCATCCCGATGATCGCGATCGCACCATCGCCCACTTTACCTCAACCGAGGCGGTTGAGTGTGAACATCGCCTTCGCCACCAAGACGGGAGTTATCGCTGGCTGGCGTGGAAACTGATTCCGGTGGAAGATGGTAGGTTGTATGGTGTTGGCAAAAACATCACCGAAACCAAGCACACAGAAGCCAAGCTCAAAGAACGCATCGAGTTTGAGCAGTTAATCACTAGCCTATCCCATCAATTCATCCAGTTGTCCTCGGATGGTATTGAGCATGCCATTAAGCACACCCTGGAAAAAATCGGTAAATTTTGCGAGTGCGATCGCACTTATATGGCATTATTCTCAGAAGACACTGCTACCGCCAGTATGATTCAGGAATGGGATGCACCGGGTGTGAGTTCCATCCAACCCCAATGGCAAGATTTTCCCACCGCCTCTTACCCGTGGGGAATGGCAAAACTGAGAAACTTAGAAACGATTCAAATTTCCCGCCGCAGCGATTTGCCCCCCGAAGCCAATTCCCTGAAACAAGCGCTGGAGTTAACCGGGGCTAAATCTATCGCCATTGTTCCCATCGCCCAAGGCAATCATCTAATCGGATATTTAGGGTGTTCCACTGTTAACGCAGAAAAAATTTGGTCAGACGATATCCTCTCCCTCTTACAAATTATTGGTGGTATCTTTGCTAACGCCTTGAGTCGCCAGCAAGCCGAATCCCAACTGCGAGAAAGTGAACGGCGATTTCGGGCGGTTTTCAATCAAACGTTCCAATTGTCCAGCTTGTTAACGTTAGAGGGAAATGTTGTCGCTGATAACCAGACAGCTACAGACTTTTGCCAACTAGATAGTTTTCAAGTAATCGGATATCCCTTCTGGCAATTAAAATGTTGGACAATTTCTGCCGAAACTCAACAGCAGTTGCAAACGGCGATTGCTGAAGCGGCGACAGGGAAAACCATTCGCTATGAAGCCGATATATTAGCCCCCGATCAGTCCGTGATCACGATTGACTTTTCCCTCAAACCCCTGCGAAAGGAAAACGGCGAAATCGAACTCTTAATTGCCGAAGGTCGGGATATTAGCGATCGTAAACAAGCAGAAGCAAAACTGCAAACGGCGATGGTAGAGTTAGAACAGCGGGTTGAGGAACGGACTCACGAACTCAAGCAGACAAACGCGCAACTGCAAGCGGAAATTCTTCAGCATCAGCAAACCGAAGCCGAGTTACGCAATAGCGAACAACAGTTTCGTCGGGTATTTGATGAAGCACCCATTGGCATGACATTGGCAGACTTAAATGATCGCTATATTCGCGTAAATCGGGCATTTTATTCCATGCTGGGGTACAGTCAATCGGAAGTCATGGCACTCAGCTTTAAGGATATTACCCACCCCGACGAGTTGGCGCTGGAAATCCCTTATATGCAGCAGTTAATTAAGGGGGAGATTGACAGCTTTCAACTGGAAAAACGCTATATCAAAAAGAATAAAGATTTAGTTTGGGTCAATTTAACGCTCATTGCCTTACGGGATAAAAAGGGAGAAGTCCTCTATACCTTAGCCATGGTTGAGGATATCACCGAACGCAAACAAGCCATGGAAGCCCTGCGTCAAAGTGAGGCACGGTATCGAGCCATTGTTGAAGATCAAACTGAATTGATTTGTCGGTTTAAAACCGATGGCACATTCACCTTTGTCAATGATGCCTACTGTCGCTATTTCAACAAACAACGCTCCGAATTAATCGGATATCGATTTAAACCCCAGATTCCGGAAATTGACCAGGAATTTGTCAACCAGCAATTTAAAACCCTTTCCGTTGAAAAGCCCATCGTCACCTACGAACACCGAGTCATTTTGCCAGACAATGAGATTCGCTGGCAACAATGGACCGAACGAGTGATGTTTGACAATGAAGTAAATATTGTCGAGTTTCAGGGAGTTGGGCGGGATATTACACCGTTGAAAAAGGCAGAAGCGGAAATTATTAAAGCTTTGGAAAAGGAACGAGAACTGAGTGAACTACGCTCTAGTTTTGTCTCCTTGGTGTCTCATGAATTCCGCACCCCCTTAACGGCAATTCTGTCATCGTCAGAACTTTTAGACCGCTACAGCAAAAAGTTAACCGATGAGAAGAAAAAGGCGCATCATCAGCGGATTCAAATTGCGGTTAGCCGGATGACGCAGCTATTAGATGATGTGCTGACAATTGGGAAAGCTGAGGCGGGGAAACTGACGTTTAAGCCAGCCTCAATGAATTTAATTGCCTTCTGTCAGGACATTGTAGACACGCTGCAAATGAGTATCAGTCAACAGCATTCGATTAACTTTGTCTGTCATGGTGACTGTGGGGATGCTCAAATGGATGAGAAACTGTTACAGCATATCTTGAACAACTTAATTTCTAATGCGATTAAGTATTCTTCCCAGGGGAGTGAGGTGAAGGTTGAGTTAACTTGCGAAGGAGAATCGGCGATTTTCCATATTCAAGATCAAGGGATTGGTATTCCGCCAGAGGATATCAAAAAACTATTCTCGTCGTTTCAACGCGCCGGCAATGTTGGCACAATTCAGGGAACGGGATTAGGATTAGCCATTGTCAAGAAATGCGTGGATTTGCATGGTGGACTGATTACAGTTGAAAGTGAAGTTGGTAAAGGGACAACGTTTACGATTATATTACCTTTGCAATCGATGGCAGAGTAAATACCCTTTTTCACTCAGCAAATTGTCGTCCAATCGTCGTCCAATTGTAGGGTGCGTTAGCGAAGCGTAACGCACCATTTCTCATGTAAGGCTAAAGCCCCGACTAATTTAGGGCTAAAGCCCTTACTACAAACGTCCTGTAACGTGGGCTACAAAATTATTCCTGATATAATGTATCTCCTCTGACAATCGCATTCAATGGCAATCCTGCGCTATACTGCTCAAGATTTAGCTAGGTAGCACCCAAGAAAATCATGGATCAAATGTCTCTCACTGTCACTCAAGTCATTCAAGCCATCCTTGCGCCAGCCGTGATGATTTCTTCCAGTGGATTATTTTTTTTGGGATTAAATGCGAGACAGTCTTCTTTATTAAATCGCATCCGCTTATTGAACAATGAGAGAAGAATCCTTTCGCGAGAGTTAACGCATCAAGGACAGTTCGATGCAGGAGAAGATATTCGCTTTTTAAGTTTAGAGCATCAACTGAATAATCTGTTGCGCCGCGCCTGGTATGTGCGGAATGCAACCCTTTGCGACACATTAGCGGTGGTTTTTTTTGTGCTGACCTCATTTGCTATTGCTCTGCATTTTTTTATGGGAATCACTCTCCTGGAACGAGTCCCCATTTTTTTGTTTATCACCGGAATGTTTTTGGTGTTAGTGGGAGTAATTTGTTTAGCGATTGACGAATTAATCGCCTATTCAGTAATTTTACTAGAGGTTCAAGACAAACAATCGATTATGGTTGACTTTTTTGCCCGATCAAATGAACGGAATCCAGGAGAGCAGAGTAAAATGTAAAAAGTATACCTTTAAACAAAGTGAAGCGTAGAAAATGCGTTTTTTTTCTGCCTTTTCGAGTGAAAGCATTTGTGACAAAATAGGCTATTGTTGATAACAACTGGATATCCGTCGCATCGATTCCAAGGAGTTGCTTTGCTATCTAATTTACCGCTACAACCTAATCCCTATCTTCTGTTGACGCTTCACTGCATCATTGGTATTATCGCGGCGCTCCTGGCTCGACGCAAAGGGTTTGATTTTCTTCGTTGGTTGATTATCGGGTTAATTGGCGGTACACCTGCGTTGATAGCCGCGCTAGTGGTTAAGCCAAAACTGTAGGGATTTTAGCTTTCACCCAAGCCAGCCCTCACCCCCAGCCCCTCTCCCAAGCTTGGGAGAGGGGAGCCATGTAGAGACGTTCCGGTGGAACGTCTTGCTTTTGAAGCGTCTGAAAACTAAAGTGGCAATTCGTCTAGAATAGTCGTTAATCTGGTTAATAATTCCCCTACCATCGCATTCTTACCGCCATGACTGGATCTGAAGCTCTCATCGCTCAAGCGATTAGCGGCATCGCCGTTCCCGTTTTCCAAACCCTCTGGGGACAAGGTGGTAAAGTTCTGGGATTATTTGGCAAAACTCTGGATGAAAAAGCCAAACAAGCGATTTTTAAAGCCTCTCGGCAATATGCACAGAATTACACAGAACGTCACGGCATTCTGAAAGTCTTAGGAATGCGAGAACCTGTTTCCTTGGAATCGGTTTATACAACGGTGCAATTTTTGGATGACGCCGCGATTCGCAGTTTTGAATCCGTTGAAACCCTGGAAACTGTCTATCGAGAAGCAAAACAGCGGAGTTTTCAGTCTAAAGATTGCCCCAAGCAAGCCGGAATCACTGTCGCCAATCAAAAGCCGTATTTGATGGTGTTAGGAAGTCCCGGTTCAGGAAAGTCTACCTTCTTGCGGCGGATGGGATTGGAAGCGCTGAAGGGAAAGAAGGGGAAATTTAAACACGCTTGTATTCCAGTATTGATTGAACTCAAGACATTTAACCAGGGTGAGATTGATATTGAACATAAAATTGCTGAAGAATTCCGTATCTGTGGCTTTCCCTCGTACCAGGCATTTACGGCTAAAGCCTTGGAACAAGGGAAACTGCTGATTTTGTTGGATGGATTGGATGAAGTGCCAACGGAGCGCATGAATCAGGTAATTCAGCATATTCAGAACTTTGTCGATTTACATGATAAAAATCGCTTTATTGCTTCCTGTCGAGTTGCGGCTTATCGCCACAATTTCCGCCGCTTTACCGATGTGGCAATGGCAGAGTTTGATGATGATCAGATTGAAAACTTTATTAGTAATTGGTTTGGGCGTGAACCAGAAATAGGTCAAGAATGTTGGCAAAAGCTGAATCATGAAGACAATAAAGCGGCGAAGGAACTCACCCAGACACCATTGTTGCTGACGTTAGTCTGTTTACTTTATCAGCGCTCCCGTAAATTTCCCACCAACCGCGCTACGCTGTATGAACGGGCATTGCGTGTCTTGCTGGAAGAATGGGCAGCGGAAAAGGGTGTGTTTAAAGATGACGTTTATAAAGGATTAGATACGAAACGCAAGGAGATGATGCTGTCAGAAATTGCCCATGATGCGTTTCAGGCAGATCATTTATTTTTACCTAGACGGGAAATTACGGATCAGATTGAGGAACTCTTGGCAGAAATGCTTCCGGATGAAACATTGATTGATGGGGAAGCGGTTTTAAAATCAATTGAAAAACAACATGGGGTATTAGTCCAACGGGCAGAAGGGGTTTACTCGTTTTCTCATTTGACGCTTCAAGAATATTTGACGGCGCAATATATTGATGATCATCGCCAAATTGAAAAGTTAGTCAAGGAACATCTTACTGATCAGCGCTGGCGAGAGGTATTTTTGTTGGTTTCTGGACTTATGCGGGGTGGAGCAGATGAGTTACTCTTGTTGATGGAAAAAAAAGCGCAAACCTATATTAATACTCCTCGGTTACAAGCGTTATTACGTTGGGCAGATTGGATCACGGCTGATTCTGAAAGCGATATGAAGCCTGTGGCAAAACGTGCGATCGCCCTTACCTACGCCCACGCTCTCGCCTACTCTCTTGCCAACCCCAGCGCCTACTCCTTCGCCCTCGCCAACGCTCTAGCTGACCCCAGTGCCTACTCCTTCGCCCTTGTCTACTCCCTCGCCCTCGTCCTCGCCGACGCCCATGCCTACTCCTTCGCCCTCGTCCTCGCCGACGCCCATGCCTACGCCCATGCCCACGCCCTCGCCAACGCCCTTGCTATCACTAAAGCTATTGACACTACTTATAACTTGAAAGAATTTAAAATTTTCAAAGACACCAATCTCACGGTGTTGATTGCCAGACTAGAAGTCCTGAAAACTCAAGTACCAAAAAATAATCAATCTCTGGAAAAACATCAAGTCTTTTCTGTGAAAATATTACAGACTTATCTCAAATGTTTTAATTTAACCCAAAAATTAATTAATTTACCTGAAGCAGAAGCAAAGGCAATGTCCAATTATTGCTATGCCAATTCTCTGATGGTTCGGTGCAAGGAATCAGCCGTGCGGGTATCGCCCAAAACCTGGGGGACGATTGAAGAACGTATGTTGCGGGTTCCCGACAACGGATAATCCAAGTTCCGATTGTATCTCGATTCACGCTGAAGGTGAAGTTCCTTTCCCATTTCTTGCCGTTGCACCCGTTAGGATAGGCGGATTATGTTGATTGAGTCGTTTAGGCGGTTCGCCAGGGCTTGTTCCAGGCTCAAAGACTCGTCAGCCACACATAGAGACTCGTCAGCCACACATAGAAACTCGCTAGCCACACATAGAGACTCGTCAGCGACGTATAGAGACTCGTCAGCCACACATAAAGACTCGCTAGCCACACATAAAGACTCGCTAGCCACACATAAAGACTCGCTAGCCACACATAGAGACTCGCTAGCCACACATAGAGACTCGCTAGCCACACATAAAGACTCGCTAGCCACACATAAAGACTCGTTAACCACACATAAAGACTCGCTAGCCACGTATAGAGACTCGCCAGCCACAATCTAAAGACTCACCAACCCGCTTACTCCTTCAGATGCGAACGTTTCATGGCAAGTTTAGACACCTGAGTCAGGGCGGGTTTAGTTACATCCGGGTGCAACCGAAAAGATAGTCGTAAAACCCGCCCCTACAAAATCTTTCAATCATAAGTCAGCTTGTTAACTTTTAAATAGGACAATCAGAGGTGAAGCATTAATCACCACCCGCTTAATCAACATTTGCCATTTCCTCTGCCAACTCCTCAGCCGTGTATTGCATAAAATCCACTTGATACCGAAATAACGCATTGATTAATTCCCCACGGGTAATCCCGGCAAGTTCGGCGGCTTTGCCTTGAGATATTTGACCCAATTCATACCATTTTACAGCAGCAGCTATTCGCATCTCTTCAACAAAATAATCGGGATTCTTTTTCAGTACATATAATACCGTTTTGGGGAGTTAAATCGATACAGCTATCATCACAAAATTATCACCATTAGGACAATAAATTACATCATTAAACTCCAGCAATAATTAACTTAATCTTTCACACAGAATCCGACACTTATTTATGCAGCGATACCACATATAATTATAAAAGAAGCAAATAAAAAACACCCTGACCACAAACCCCCAAAAAACCTCTGCGCCCCTCTGCGTTGACCTCTGCGTCCCTCTGCGTTAAAAAGATCAGGACTTACGCAGCTACGCCAACTATAGGCAATGGTGCGTTACGCTTCGCTCTCCACACCCTACATATAAAGCCTTTGCGGAAGTCCTAAAGATATACTGTATTGTGCAAACATTATAGAAAGCCTGAACCTAACGTCCTGAAAAATAGACTTGATTCATGATCCTACCGCTCGCTCAAAATCCAACAATCCAAACCCGTTTGGGCTTACCTAGCCATGAAATTGTCAACTTCTGCCAACAGTGGGGAATCACCAAAATGGCATTATTTGGTTCAATCCTGCGTGACGACTTTCGAGCAGATAGCGATATCGATGTGCTGATCACATTCGCTCCCAATGCACGGCAAGGATTGCTCACCCTAGCGAAAATTAAACACGAATTAGAATCCCATCTCAATCGCCCTATTGACCTTATCCCTGAAGCCTCAATTCAGATGAGTGATAATTGGATTCGGCAGCGAGAAATATTAAGTACCGCCCAAACAATCTATGAACAGAGATGAGGCAGCACTACTAGATATCCATAATGCCGCGCAACGGATTCTGATATTTGCAACTGGAGTGACTAAAGCTAATTTAGCCACCAACGAAGAAAAACAATCTGCCATTCTTTACCAGGTGATAGTTGTCGGTGAAGCAACTAAGCGATTATCCCCCGATTTCCGCAACACTCATCCCGACATTCCCTGGAAGGATATGGCTGGAATGCGCGATATTCTTGCCCACCAATACGATCGCGTTAATCTTGATACGTTATGGGATCTAATTCAGCATGATATACCTGAACTCGTTGAACTGATTGCTCCCCTGTTACCCAAGCCAACAAATATGTGAGTGCGATCGCGTTTGGAAAGGGGCTAAAGCCCCAACTACAAACAAAACTTATAATAAGAATTTGTACCCTATCTCAAAACCCTACGACTTAACATGACCACTTCCCCCCGTCGCTACCATATCACCACCTTCGGCTGCCAGATGAACAAAGCCGACTCGGAACGCATGGCTGGTATCTTAGAAGATATGGGATTTGAGTGGTCAGAAGATCCCAATGACGCTAGCCTGATCCTTTACAACACCTGCACGATTCGCGATAATGCCGAGCAAAAAGTCTATTCCTACCTGGGTAGACAGGCAAAGCGAAAACAAGAACAAGCCGACCTTACCTTAATTGTCGCTGGCTGTGTCGCTCAACAGGAAGGAGAAGCGCTGCTGCGGCGTGTTCCCGAACTGGATTTAGTTATGGGACCTCAACACGCTAACCGCCTGAAAGACTTACTCGAACAAGTCGGTGACGGAAACCAAATTGTCGCCACTGAACCCATCCATATCGTCGAAGACATTACCAAACCCCGTCGCGATAGCACCGTTACCGCTTGGGTGAATGTAATTTACGGCTGTAACGAACGCTGCACCTACTGTGTTGTCCCCAATGTGCGCGGCGTGGAACAATCCCGCACCCCGGAGGCGATTCGGGCAGAAATGGCGGAATTAGGACAGCAAGGGTATAAAGAAATCACCCTACTGGGACAAAATATTGATGCTTATGGACGAGATTTACCCGGCGTGACTGAATCGGGACGGCATCAGCACACCTTGACAGATTTACTCTATTATGTTCACGATGTCCCCAGCATTGAGCGGATTCGGTTTGCCACCAGTCACCCCCGCTATTTCACCGAACGACTCATTCGCGCTTGTAAGGAATTGCCGAAAGTTTGCGAACATTTCCATATTCCTTTCCAATCCGGGGATAACGATATCCTCAAAGCCATGGCGCGGGGATACACCCAGGAAAAATATCGCCGAATTATTGATACGATTCGCGATTATATGCCCGATGCTTCAATTAGTGCGGATGCGATTGTCGGCTTTCCCGGAGAAACCGAGGCACAGTTTGAGAATACGTTAAAACTGGTCGAGGATATTGAATTTGACCAATTAAACACCGCTGCTTACTCACCTCGCCCCGGTACACCCGCCGCCTTATGGGAGAATCAGTTAAGTGAAGAGGTAAAGAGCGATCGCCTACAACGACTCAACCATTTAGTTAGTATAAAAGCCGCCGCGCGATCGCAACGGTATTTCGGGCGAATTGAAGAAGTCCTCGTCGAAGACCAAAATCCCAAGGATTCCAGCCAAGTGATGGGACGCACCCGGGGGAATCGGTTGACGTTCTTTAGCGGCGATATTAATCAATTAAAAGGACAGTTAGTTAAGGTAAAAATTACCGAAGTTCGCGCCTTTAGTCTCACGGGTGAAGCGTTAACCTTAGCCCCTTGTTAAGATGTGATGTCGGGTGGGCAATGCCTATCCGACTCCTGAGTGAGACAGATCTAGCAACTAATGATTGGGAGTGCGATCGCTGATCCTATTGTAGGGGTACGACAGGTCATGTCCCTAGGACGTATCCGCCATTCCCCATCTTCCCCATCTTCCCTCTGGAAAAAGTGCAGTTACTCTTGAGATGGGATATAGATATATAAGAGAAGAAGAAACATCTGATAGATGATCGACCCAAAGCAGTAGCGTAGTATGGGACTAACTGGGACTGTATTCCCGGTATAGCCTTGCTAGTGATGACTTTGGGGATGCACCAACCGCCTAACCTAGCCATCATGCACCGCACACGCCAACACCCACGACCATCACTTTCACTCAAAACCATGTCCTTGAGCGACGTGAAGGATCACTCAAGGCGGGTTTTGCACAAAGGTTACCATCAATAGCGACAAGAAAGTTCCATTACCCGCCCCTACACACTCACGCACCCGGTTCTCTTGAAGGAAGGAAAAAGTTCAAACTCTCTGATTACGGATCAATGACTTGATACCCTGCATAAACGACTTAGATTAGACTATTCAGCTAGGCTGCTATTTTGAGGACTCCCATGACCACCCTCGTCATCGTCGAATCTCCCACCAAAGCCCGCACCATTCGCAACTACTTGCCTTCGGGCTACCAAGTAGAAGCGTCAATGGGTCATATTCGTGACCTCCCTCAATCGGCTAGTGAGATCCCCGAAGCCGTCAAGGGAGAAAAATGGGCGCAGTTGGGGGTCAATGTAGAGGCGGATTTTGAACCCATCTACGTTGTCCCCAAAGATAAAAAGAAAGTTGTCAAACAACTCAAAGACGCCTTGAAAAACGCCGAAGAGTTGGTACTCGCCACAGACGAAGACCGGGAAGGGGAAAGCATTAGTTGGCATTTATTGCAAGTCCTCAAACCCAAAGTACCCTGCAAACGCATGGTTTTTCACGAAATTACCCAAGAAGCCATTCGTGACGCCCTGCAAAATTGTCGGGATATTGATGACCAACTGGTACACGCCCAAGAAACCCGCCGAATTTTAGACCGATTGGTAGGCTATACCCTCTCTCCCCTACTGTGGAAAAAAATCGCCTGGGGATTATCAGCCGGTCGGGTTCAGTCCGTTTCCGTGCGGCTGCTGGTGCATCGAGAACGCCAACGCCGTGCGTTCCGTCAAGGGAGTTATTGGGATTTAAAAGCCCTTTTAGACCAAGACAATACGCCCTTTGAATCCAAACTCATCACCCTAGCCGGGACAAAAATAGCCACCGGAAGTGATTTCGACGCCAACACCGGGCAAATTATTGAAGGGCGGACTGTGCGGCTGCTGAATGAAGCCGAAGCGCGAGACTTACAGGCGCGGCTGACAGACAAAACCTGGACGGTGACTGACCTAGAGGAACGCCCCGTCACCCGCAAACCCGCCCCCCCGTTTACCACCTCCACCCTGCAACAGGAAGCCAACCGCAAATTAAGCCTATCGGCGCGAGATACGATGCGGACGGCTCAAAATTTGTATGAACAGGGGTATATTACCTATATGCGGACGGATTCGGTGCATTTATCCGCACAAGCGATCGCGGCAGCCCGGAGTTGCGTCGAACAAATGTATGGTCAGCAATACCTCAGCCCCAAACCGCGTCAGTACAGCACCAAAAGTAAAGCCGCCCAAGAAGCCCACGAAGCGATTCGTCCCGCCGGAAGCACATTCCGTACCCCCAGAGACACCGGATTATCGGGTCGTGAATTGCAACTGTATGAGTTAATTTGGAAGCGCACTGTCGCCAGCCAAATGGCAGACTCGCGCCAAACCCACATTACCGTAGATTTAGACGTTGAAGATGCCGGATTTCGGTCTACAGGTAAACGTATCGATTTTCCCGGTTATCTGCGGGCGTATGTAGAGGGTTCCGATGATCCCGACGCCGCCTTAGAAGACCAAGAAGTCGTCCTTCCCGCCTTAGCCGTCGGAGATCATCCCGAGTGCAAAAACCTGGAAGCCATCGGTCATGAAACCCAACCCCCAGGGCGCTACACCGAAGCCTCCCTGGTCAAAACCCTAGAAAGTGAAGGAATTGGGCGTCCCAGTACCTACGCCAGCATTATCGGTACGATTATCGATCGCGGCTATGCCCAAATGCAAAAAAAGACCCTGATCCCCACCTTCACCGCCTTCGCCGTCACCAGTTTATTAGAGAAACACTTCCCAGACTTGGTAGACACCAGCTTTACCGCCAAAATGGAACAAACCCTGGACGAAATCTCCACCGGAGAAGCCGAATGGCTACCCTATTTGGAGAAGTTTTATCGGGGTGACAAGGGCTTAGAAACCCAAGTTCGCGAACGGGAAGACCAAATTGATCCCAACGAAGCCCGGAGTATCGAACTAGAAAATCTGGATGTCAAAGTTCGCATTGGTAAATTTGGTCCCTACATCGAAGCCGAAAATGGCGAGGGTTCCGTCACCGCCTCCATTCCCCAAGACTTGACCCCCTCGGAACTGGATGCAGCACAGGTGGAGGTGATTCTCAAGCAAAAAACCCAAGGACCCGAAAAACTGGGACTACACCCCGAAACAGGCGAACCGATTTATCTGTTAATCGGAAGTTATGGTCCTTATGTCCAATTGGGTGAAGTCTCGGAGGAGAATAAGAAACCGAAGCGGATGTCTTTACCCAAGGGGGTGAACATGGAAGATGTCACCCTCGACATGGCGCTGGGTTTATTATCCCTTCCGCGCACCTTAGGCGTTCATCCGGCTACTGGGGGTAAAGTTCAGGCGGGATTAGGACGCTTTGGTCCTTATGTCGTCCATAACCAAGGTAAAGAGGGAAAAGATTATCGTTCCTTGAAAAAAGGCGACGATGTATTGACAATTTCCATGGATCGTGCATTGGAAATCTTGTCTGAGCCGAAAAAATCCAAGGGGGGTAGTCGCAGCAAATCCAAGACTCCTTTGAAGGAATTAGGGGAACATCCAGAGGATAAAGAACCCGTCAATGTCTACGAGGGTCCCTATGGAACATACATCAAGCATGGTAAAACCAATGCGGGAATCCCTGATGATCAATCGGTTGAGGATATTACCTTAGAAAAAGCTTTGGAACTCTTAGCCGCGAAAAAATCCAGCAGTCGTTCCAAAAAATCCTCAAAATCCTCAAAATCCTCAAAATCCTCGAAATCCTCGAAGAGTCGTAAGAGTACCACAAAATAGGTTGATGTAGAGACGTTCCCTGGAACGTCTCTACCGTTAAGTTTAATTGTGTCCACCTACTTATAAGTTCTCAATTTCTGTTTGTAATTCCATCAAATCAGAATATTGAGTAATATCAAGTTGATCAATTGCCCAATTAAAAAAGTTTTTTAAAGAAATGTATTGAGATTCTTGTCGCTGCATGGCTTTTTGCAGATCTTTACCATGAAACCAAATCAAATACTGTTTCTGTTGCCAAAATTCAGCTTGGTCAAACTGAGTCTGATAGATAACGAGCCTTTCTTCAAATCTATCTTGGGTGACTTGATCAACAGCCTCTCTAAATGTCTGAATGAGTTTCTTTGCTTCAGCTTGACAGTGTTGTAGATCTAAAGAAGCTGGAAGGTTACCACTACCTTTTGTCCAAGTTGTTTCAAGCTGCGATCGCGCCACACTTGGCTTCGCTACATCAGCCAATGCCCATCGTACTGCTTGATAGTCTGTCAGTGTCCTTGCTGCCCTGTCAATCCATGCTGCAATTGTCTCAATTCCTGGTGAATCGCCATGTCCCCACTTGGATAAAGGATTTTCCGATTTCTCTGCAAACTTAGCCTGCCAATACTTATGAATTAAATTAGCATTTAAAAGATAATTTTCAACACAAGCACGATGCGTTAAAAAACAGCGTTGTCCCAGTTGTAGTAATTTAACGTTTGCAGTTGGCTGAACATCAAAATCTCTATCCCTAAAAATGATATATTGTTTATTGATCGCTTCATCCGGAAAAAAATAACCTTGAGCAAAAACTGAAAATGTAAACTTCCCACCAGCCGACACAATTGTTGGTCGCTGTTCTGGATTTTCTGTTAAGATGCGCTCTAGAAGTTTGATATCTAAACTGGTTTGTTTCCCCTCACAGAAAATAACCTTATCAACGATACTCAAAGTTACACCTCTAACCGGATAATATGTGCTTCAGGGACTAATTGCTCTACATAATCAGAGTGAGTTGTGATGATAAATTGATTATTTTTACCCAACTTTAGCAAATTCCTCAGCAATGCTTGTTGCATTGGCGGATGTAAATGTAATTCAAGTTCATCAATCAAGATGACTGAATTATGAATATTCCAGTTGGCAAAGTCCATTAGTATGGGAAATATAGCCCGTTCTCCGCCAGAGAGTTCCGAAATTTCATACTGGTTTTTGCCATCGTAGAGATAAAACCATGGTTCACTCAGGATATCATCAATATTTTCGCGGGGAACCGGACCTTCAAAACTACGTTCGGGAAAAACCTTCTGGTAAGCTTGTTCAATTTCAGCGTACACATCTTTTTGTCCTGGACGTAGTTGCTTAATTCTACCTGTTTCAACATCTTGGTGAAATTGCCGCCATTTTGATAGGCGATCGCGTAAAATATTTTCAGTTATTTCAATTTTCTGATCGGGATTTTCACTGGTTAAACTTGTTGACGTTCTTTGTTCGGTATACCAGAATACTGTACCCACTCGTTCAAACACCTGAAATCCTTCAGATCGGAGTAGTTGTTTAGCATAGTCTCGTCCTTTAAATTGGAACAATTGAGCCGCTTTATCTGCCTGAACTCGCTCACCTTGCCATCTCAAAGTTGCTAGATAATCCTCTGCTGGAGGAACGGGTAAATGACGATCCATTTCTTGTAATTTATGATTGAATTCCTGAACAGCATGGAGTTCTTCAGAGGAAAATTGTACCTTTAGAGTTACCTCTGGCTCAAATCGATCCCAGTTATTTCCTAACAGTTCATAATTAAATCCTACCCAATCTAAATCAGGAAGTTTTTGTAATCGTCCAGTTGCTACTCCCAGCGTCGCCGCAATTGCCTGTAAAAGACTGGTTTTACCCGCACCATTCATGCCGATTAGGACAATAATATCTCGTGCCAAGCCCGTTTCTGAATCCGTAAAATCAAATACAGGCGGATTGCTGAATTTCTTGAAATACTTTAACTCGACCGATTGAACTTTCATTGCAAATTATTTAACTATTTACGTGTTTAGTCACCTGACTCAGTCTCAGTAGATAGTTGGGCAATTATATCGTTTAAAGGAATATTGTTTTCGTGCTTTGACTTGGCATCTGTCGGTTTTTCTGCAACTTGAGCATCTACTTCTTCTATTGATAACACAGGTAGTTCATAGGTTAATTGAGTCTGAATTGGATCGATGATAATGTTCTGCTCAAACTTCTTGAAGTAACGTAAATCTCGATCAGCATCAGTACGAATTCAAGTTGATACATTTATCACAAAAAAACTAGGTTATACATTATTTACATACTGACAATAGAATCGACGGATATACTGATATCAGCAAACGCTAGGGGATAAATTATCCCTCCAGTTAAGGTAGATCGGGAAGCGTATTCTCCATCTTGGGGATCTCGAAATACAATAAGTTGTCTTCTTTTTAGGTTAACGACCCAGTATTCAGAAATACCAACTTGGGCATAAATTTTAAGTTTTATCTCTAAATCTTTCTCTAAACTGGACTCTGAATACTCAATTAGCCAAAAAATGTTGTCTGGATAAGGGTGATGGTCTAGATATTCACGTCCCAATCGTTGCACAATGGCGATATCGGGTTCAGGTTCAGAGTTGTTTGGGAGTGTAATCGGCTTGGCTAACCGAACCATCGCGCGATCGCTTAACCGCCGCATCAGATATTCCCCAGCTTCACTACTGAAGTAGGCGTGGGGTTCTCCTTCTGGTGACATCTCGACAATTTCTCCTTGGAGTAGTTCCACACGCCGATCCTCTAAAATCCCCGCCGCAATCATGCGGTGATACTCGTCTATTGTCCATTTGACTGTGGTGATTGCCATTGCGATCGCGTTTCTGTTGCTTTAAAGATGAAACACTGATTAGGTTTAGGTTTCCTTCAATCCAAATCCTTATGGGTAAAGGATTTAGCATCCTTGCCACTATAACTCGCAACCACCTGACCTTGACCTGTCATTTGATACTTATACGTCACCAATCCCTCCAATCCTACAGGACCACGGGGCGGTAATTTATTTGTACTAATTCCCACTTCCGCGCCAAACCCATAGCGGAACCCATCTGCAAACCGAGTCGAACAGTTGTGGAACACATTCGCGCCATCGACTTGATTGAGGAATATCTGGGCAATGTCGGAATCTTCGGTAACAATAACATCGGTATGCCCAGAACCATAATGATTGATATGGTTAATGGCGTCTTCTAAGGAATCGACTATTTTAATCGATAGAGTTAAATCATTGTATTCTGTAGACCAATCTGCATCTGTGGCGGCTGAACAGTCAATCATTTGACAGGTTGCTTCATCGCCACGAAGTTCTACCAGCCGTTCTTTTAAGGCTTTTGCTGCTAGGGGAAGGAAACTCGGCGCGATCGCACGATGCACCAGTAATGTTTCTATGGCGTTACACACCGCCGGATACTGGGTTTTCGCATCAACGGTAATCTCCACCGCTTTTTGCAAGTCAGCCGCGCGATCAATATAACCATGACATATCCCATCAGCATGACCCAATACCGGAATTCGGGTATTATCTTGAACGAAGCGAACAAAGGAATTCGATCCTCTGGGAATAATTAAATCAATGTAGTCATCCAACTGCAATAGCGCCATTGTCTCCTCTCTAGTCGTCAAGAGTTGCACTACCGCCGGATCAACTGAACTTGTGGATAATCCTTTGTGAATCGCCTTAACAATCGCTTCACAGGATCGAACCGCTTCCTTCCCCCCTTTGAGAATCACCCCATTCCCCGATTTTACCGCCAGGGAACTAATTTGCATCACCGCATCGGGACGTGCTTCAAAGATAACGCCTAAGACTCCCAGGGGACAAGTGACGCGCTTGAGAACTAATCCATCATCGAGTTCCCGATGAATTTGGATTGCGCCAATGGGATCAGTCAACTTCCCTACATCCCGCACTCCCGCGATCGCGGCGTTTAGTTTCGTCTCATCCAGCTTGAGGCGATTGTACAGGGGTTTAGGGATACTCTCTGCTTCTGCGGCTTGACAATCTGCGATATTCGCCGCCAAGATATCCGGTGTGGCGATTTCTAAGGATTTCGCGATCGCTTCAATGGCTTGATTTTTGGTATCAGTGGACATAACCGCCAACTGTCGCGCCGCTTGGCGAGTGGCTTGTGCGATCGCGCTGAGGGATTGGGATGGTACTGGAGTCGCTGTCATGGCTGGAGATACGAATGCCAACTAAGTCATCTGAAGTCTAGCAAAATCCTGGACTGGGCGGAAATTATGATTGATGTTTTTCCCAGAAGTCACAAGTCCCGTATTAAGACAACGCTATAAGTTCTCAATTTTTGTTCGTAATTCCATCAAATCAGGATATTGAGTAATATCAAGTTGCTCAATTGCCCAAGCAAAAAAGTTTTTTAAAGAGATGTATTGAGATTCTTGCTGCTGCATCGCTTTTTGCAAATCTTTGCCATGGAACCAGATCATGTACTGCTTCTGTTGCCAAAATTCGTCTTGGCTAAACTTAGCATGATAGATACCTAAACTTGCTTCAAATCTGTCTTGGGTGACTTGATCAACAGCCTCTCTAAACGTCTGAATTAATTCTTTTGCTTTAGCTTGACAGCTTTGTAAATCTAAAGAAGTCGGAAGTTTACCACTACCTTTTGTCCAAGTTGTTTCAAGCTGCGATCGCGCCACACTCGGCTTCGCTACATCAGCCAATGCCCATCGTACCGCTTGATAATCTTGCAACGTTCTTGCTGACCTATCAATCCATGCTGTAATTGTCTCAATTCCCACTGAATCGCCATGTCCCCACTTTGATAAAGGATTTTCCGATTTCTCGGCAAATTTAGTCTGCCAATAATTATGAATTAAATCAGCATCTAAAAGATAATTTTCAATACAAGCACGATGAGTTAAAAAACAGCGTTGTCCCAGTTTTAGCAATTTAACCTCTGAGGTTGGCTGAACATCAAAATCTCTATCCCTAAAAATTATATATCGTTTATTTACAGCTTCATCAGGAAAAAAGTAACCTTGAGCAAAAACCGAAAATGTAAACTTCCCACCAGCCGACACAATTGTTAGTCGCTGTCCAGGTTGTTCTGCTAAAACGCGCTCTATAAGTTTGATATCTAAACTGGTTTGTTTTCCCTCACAGAAAATAACCTTATCAACGACACTCACAATTACACTCCTAATCGAATAATATGTGCTTCAGGTACTAATTGCTCGACATAATCAGAGTGAGTTGTGATAATGAATTGATTGTTTTTACCCAATTTAGGTAAAGTTCTCAGCAATGCTTGTTGCATTGGCGGATGTAAATGTAATTCCAGTTCATCAATCAAAATGACTGAATTATGAATATTCCAATTTGCAAAGTCCATTAATATGGGAAAAATAGCCCGCTCTCCCCCAGACATTTCTGAAATTTCATACTGGTTTTTGCTATCGTGGAGATAAAACCAAGGTTCACTCAGGATGTCATCAATATTCTCACGAGGAACCGGACCTTCAAAACTACGTTCGGGAAAAACCTTCTGGTAAGCTCGTTCAATTTCAGCATACACATCTTTTTGTCCTGGACGTAGTTGCTTAATTCTACCTGTTTCAACGTCTTGGTGGAATTGCCGCCATTTTGATAGGCGATCGCGTAAAATGTTTTCAGTTATTTCAAGTTTTTGATCGGGATCTTCACTGGTTAAACTTGTTGAGGTTCTTTGTTCGGTATACCAGAAGACTGTACCCACTCGCTCAAACACATAGAAGCCTTCAGATCGGAGTACTTGTTTAGCATAGTCTCGTCCTTTAAATTGGAACAATTGAGCCGCCGTATCTGCTTGGACTCGCTCACCTTGCCATCTCAAAGTTGCTAGGTAATCCTCTGCTGGAGGAACGGGTAAATGACGACCCATTTCTTGTAATTTTTGATGGAACTCCTGAACAGCATGGAGTTCTTGAGCTGAAAATTGTACCTTTAGAGTTACCTCTGGCTCAAATCGACCCCAGTTATTTCCTAGCAATTCATGATTAAATCCTACCCAATCTAAATCAGTAAGTTTTTCTAATCGCCCAGTTGCTACTCCCAGCGTCGCCGCAATTGCCTGTAAAAGACTGGTTTTCCCCGTACCATTCATGCCAATTAGGACAATAATATCTCGTGCCAAACCCGTTTCAGAATCCGTAAAATCAAAGGTAGAATCCCTAAATTTCTTGAAATACTTCAATTCGATAGATTGGACTTTCATGGCAAACTATTTAACTTTTTACGTGTTTACTCACCTGAATCAGTCTCAGTATATAGTTGGACAATTATATCATTCAGTAGCATAACCTAAAAACACTTGTATTTATTTACTATTCCAGTTTCATGTTTTTTGTCCCTTTGTCCACTCAATTAAATAAATGTTTGAACAGCCAAGCGCTCCAAAACATGATATGAAAAGCCACAATTGCCCAAAATACGACTTGGTAAGAATTTTTGCTGCTTTTGTGGCGTAGGGTGCGTTGAGCAATGAATGCGCCTAACCATCCACCTGCTAGTTCGCACAAATGTAATGTTTTCTCAGGTATCCTCGATTCTCCGGTTCTAGCACGGGACTTATCGTGAGCATAAAGGACAAAGGTTAACCCACTCATGATCAAATACAGCAGGAGAGGAATTAAATTTGATGTTATTGATGCCAAGTGAACCGAACCGCTGATCGGAAATAGAGATAAAAACAAAACTTCCCAGACTAATGAAGACGATTGTGTTCTCTTTTTCGATCGATTTCTTTTAACAGAGGTTTTGGCTAACTGTTTAGAACTATGCTGAGATGCCGTTCCTTCGATGACAGCATGACTAGCACGAAGTTTTCCTTTCTTGCCAATAGTTAATTGATAACGGATAATGTCACCGACTTGGGGACGGCGATTAGGATTCTTTAATCCAGTGATATGCAGAAAAACGTTTTGATCGCCATGATCGGGTTTGATAAAGCCAAACCCTTCTTCGTCTTTCCAAACTGTTAATTGACCTTTATGCGTTTTGGGTTTCATCCATAAAACTCAATGCTAACTATAGAGGCGAATCCAGCGCCTACTACGAACGAACCGCGATCGCGTTTATGAAAGCTGGCTTTATTATAGACGGCGCTAACTATAGAGGCGCTGAAGCGCCTACTACGAACGGCGCACTCACCCTATATTCAAAAAGTGAATATATAATTAAATTATGAATATAGTATGGATGACTAGATGGCTACTCGCAACAAAGACGACACGCTGAATCTGACGCTGATCGAAGAGTCGATCCTGAATGCGCTGATGTATCGAGAACGCTATGGATTGGAGATTATGAGTGCGATCGCGCAAGCTAGCAACGGTGAACGCACCATTGGCTTCAGTTCCCTTTACCCCACCTTGCGAAAACTGGAAAAGCGAGGATTCGTTACCTCTCGCTGGGGTGATGAAGCGCCGGAGGAAACCACAGGCGCACGCCGACGTTATTACAAAATCACAGGTTCTGGCTTGCAAGCCTTGGAGAAAAAGCAACAATTCCTCACCGCCTTACAGCATTTGCAACCTGCACTGGGAGAACTCTAATATGATGCACCGAAACCGTCACCGCCGCCGCACCGTTTCGCAGATAATACGTTTGATCCGGCGTGGTGGGCGAGCGATCGCCAAAGCGTTGATTTATCTGGCTGTTGAATTTACCGTTTACATTGCTATCGGTGGAGGAGCGATCGCGCTTTTCTGGCTAGGATTACCCAGCTATGTCGCATTAGGATTAAGTATCGGGTTAGTGATCCTCAGCTTCACCGTGAGTTTTCTAGCTTACCGACAACATCGCCGGATCACTAGGCGATCAGTTAAAACCGATGCTTCTCCTATGATTAAAGGGGATGTTCAATTGGCTGACTGGATTGCTCAAACCCTTGCCACAAAAGCACCTCAAGAGTGGGAGGAATACCAAGATTGGCTACATGATATTTTACTGGATCGTCGCCAACGTCTAGATCAGGGTGATCCTTATTGGCGGGTAACGGCTTTAACCTACTGGCGATTAACTGGACTCTGCATTACCGTCAGTTTGATCAAGCTGAGACGACTTGCGATCGCGGCGAGACGAATGCGTTAAGAATTTTCCCTGATTGCGATCGTTATGAATGAATGATCCGAAACACCTGTTCCGTGTAGGGGCAACCCGCTTGCACTAATTCAAAACTCCATTCCACTCAATTGGATCGGGTCGCCCTCTACTCAATGAATGTCGAGATCGGTTCCTCCTGATTTGCCAAGGACAAGGGACGTAGCTTGCTTCTCGCGCTCTTCGAGTATGACAAAGGACAAAAAAAAGAGAGTCACCTAAGCAACTCTCTAGATTATCAGGGTGCATCTACTAAGCATAATTATAGCCATTGGGGGTGAGGGGTGTCACCCCCTATTTGCAAAAAAGATGTTGAGTTTTGTAAAGAAGCGGCAGCATAACCCGTGATCCGTGACCCCTGACCGATGACAATAAAAGCTGTAGTGTAGGGTAGGTAGCCCATGAGGAGACAGCCATGGAACTGAAGTCAGTTCCCGTAGAGCTTCCGGAAGGGTGTAATATCATTATCGGTCATAGCTACTTCATTAAGACAGTGGAGGACTTGCCGATTCAGAGGAATTCAAAATTGCCTCATCCGTTAAGAGAAATTTTGTCATTAAGATTAACTCACCCAAGACATAGGATTATCCTCTCCCGTTGAGGACGGGGTAAACAGCATCAACTGGGACAGTTCTGGCTGGGATAAATCTGTGAGTTGTCGCCCAAAAATAAACTCGCTGTAATCAGCTAGATTATCGAGTCCTAGAAGATTGAGCAATATCTCAGCCGCTAACCATACCGTTGTTTTTGCCAGCAATGCTTTCCAGTTTACCGTCATGGATGTGTCCCCCTTGGAATAAAAAAGTGGCAGGTGGTGAACGCCAACGATTTATTGCATCACTAGGATAGGCGGAGACTTGGAGGAACAAACACCGTGATTTTATCCAAATTAAGGGGTTAGTTGAATCAGTATCCGTAGATCTACTGATCAAACAGGTTTCACTAGAGAAATTTAAAGACTATGAATCCACAAAACACAGATAACTCAACTGTATTTGATACCCTTTGGGCGATATTGGGGGAACTGCATCAGAAATTAGGCGATCGATTCGAGTTGTATCTAGAACCCGCCAGCCAATCGCTGCAACAGTTTAGCAGTCCTGATGGCAGAGTACAAGGTTCGCTGAGAGCGTTTTCTGGTGCAGAAATTGACTGGTTAGTGCATTCTCACCTAAAAAACCCAATGCTGAACTTCAGCACCATGCGTTTAAAAGTCGTCCTGAAAGGACAAGTCTTGAAACACACTATCATGATCAAAATACTATAACAATTCCCGATCAGTCATACTCATGTCCGCATCTAGCCATAAGAATCAGTCTGCCCCGAATTACACCCAACAGTTACAATACCTCATGCATCAGGTGGATGTGTCCAGTTTTCGCCAACTGAGTCGCGTCAGTGGTGTGTCTGAACGACAAATGAAACGTCTGCGACAAGGACAAGTATCGCAAATGCGGGTAGAGACGCTGCTGAAATTATCGCAGGTATTGCAAATATCGGTCGATCAATTGCTCACCTTATTTTCACCCGAATCAATCTCTCCGATGACGCCGTCGCGCGATCGCACTTCATTCACTCCGGAGATTCCCGCACCAGAAAGCCTCGACAACCTCAAGCAGGAATACCACCGACTACAACAGCAATTCGCCGAACAACGCGAAACCCTGCTACAGGAATTTCAGCAATCGAGTGTGCAGGTATTAGAATCATGGTTATTACAGTGGCCCACAGCCGCTTATGCTGTAACTCAGAATAACCAGTTACCCGCCATCCGATTATTGCCTCTAATCAAGCCAGTGGAACAGCTTCTGCAACAATGGGGCATAGAAGCGATCGCTTCAGTTGGTGATGAATTGACTTATGATCCCCAATGGCACCAATTAATGTCGGGAACCGTTCAACCCGGAGAGCTGGTGCGAGTTCGTTACGTTGGCTATCGGCAAGGTGATAAATTATTGTATCGGGCTAAAGTGAGTCCGGTGAATTAGGAGTAATAATCTTGATAAAAATTGCCCACCTTACAGGCTTCTTCGGTAATCCAAAAGCGAAAATCTAAAATTGAATAGTCTTGTTTCTCCTGTCTGCGAGAACTGCCTCGACATTCAGAACGGGTCAGAAAATTGTGCGGGGAAGGTCGAGGCTCTTTATTACTATTTGTCGTTGTTGAATTCAAGGTTAAATCTCCTGTAGGTTTAAAAAGTAGCGGTTTTTGAGTTGGTAAAACCACCCGTTTGCAATTAGCACAAATAATTGCTTGGTGAGTTGATAAATCATTAAATGCAGGTATAGGATGACTAGCTGCGGCAAAGGTTAAAGTTCCTAAAATGCTAGTGCTAGCTAGACTAATTAACCATTTAGTCATTTATCGACCTAGGGTTAGGTTGCTGATTTTTATTGTCGCATTCTCATTTAAACTAAAATTCGGTTTTATTGAGGAGTTTAAAGGACCCAATTTAGGCTTAGTCAGAGTTTACATTAATGATCCATGGTTTTTGTTCTAAATTTTTAATGTTTTCTGAGAGTTATAGCACTACACACTAAGGTTAGAACATATCAAGAAAAATTAAAATCGCTCAATCCTTTGTAAGGTAAGGATTTGTCTTCACTATTGCATATTCCACACCGAGCGTGTTACCGAGCGTGTTACTGAGCGAAGCGTTCGACTGAGCGCTCACGCCGAAGTCCGAAGTAAGTCGAGGTAAGCGATGCCCTGAGCCTGTCGAAGGGTCGAGGTGTTGCCTATTGCCTATTCCCTGGCGCGTAGCGCTATACCTCAATTATCCTGAATTCAATTAGTCCTGAATTTAACTCAACCGGAAACCGTAGGGACGCACGTCGGTGCATCCGTGTCAACTTAAAGCCACAATTCTTGCCAACTCCCGGTAGATCCCCGACTTCTTCGTTGAAACCCTGATTCTCACCAATGAACTAGATTTAGAAGTCGGGGATCTGGTTTCTGCCCATTGCCCATTGCCCAGCGCGTAGCGCTATACTCCCCGCACCCCTGCACCGCCACTTTTTCACATGACGCTTCAAGCATTGGTCAACAAGCCCTATAATTAGTGTTCCTTTCCTAAGCCATCCAGTTTGACTACTAGATGTAGTGTAGTTTTGCGTATGAACCCCTTAATCTCAAATCCCGTGAATTATCTGCAAGAATGGAACAATAGCTGTATCGATGACCAACTCACGCGCCTAAACGTTATCCCTTTAACTGGCACTTGCCCATCGAACTATTTATTCTACGCGGATACCTTACCACGACGGAATGATGGTCGGGTCAGTCACCGCATCCTCAAGCGCTACGAACATACGGAACAAGGAGGATGGTGGTGTTCCGGAATTGACGTACTCACGGGTAATGATGACCTTTGGGGTTGTTTCAAGCCTAGTTCTCCTCGGCGCAATACTCAGACGGGAAAACCGATTAAATACGAACATCCGCCCCTAGCCCCCACAGGTGTTTTTGCTTTGCGTGTCCCCCTACATCTGTGGCAGGATATTGCTAATCGCTATAACCTGACGCTTCCATTTGATGTGTCTGGGGGTGGGTTTCATCACGTCATCGACAATCGTGAAAACCTCGCTGACACATCGGTCAGGGCGGGTTTTGGACAAACGTTACCATCAATCACCCCAGGCGAGTCCCTAAACCCGCCCCTACAAACCATGCCCTCGCTAGTCGCCAAGGGTGAACATTCGGTCAGGGCGGGTTTTGGACAAACGTTACCATCAATCGCCCCAGGCGAGTCCCTAAACCCGCCCCTACAAACCATGCCCTTGATAGTCGCCAAGGATGAACATTCGGTCAGGGCGGGTTTTGGACAAACGTTACCATCAATCGCCCCAGGCGAGTCCCTAAACCCGCCCCTACAAACCATGCCCTTGATAGTCGCCAAGGATGAACATTCGGTCAGGGCGGGTTTTGGACAAACGTTACCATCAATCGCCCCAGGCGAGTCCCTAAACCCGCCCCTACAAACCATGCCCTTGATAGTCGCCAAGGGTGAACATTCGGTCAGGGCGGGTTTTGGACAAACGTTATCATCAATCACCCAAGGCGAGTCCCTAAACCCGCCCCTACAAACCATGCCCTTGATAGTCGCCAAGGATGAACATTCGGTCAGGGCGGGTTTTGGACAAACGTTATCATCAATCGCCCCAGGCGAGTCCCTAAACCCGCCCCTACAAACCATGCCCTTGATAGTCGCCAAGGGTGAACATTCGGTCAGGGCGGGTTTTGGACAAACGTTACCATCAATCGCCCCAGGCGAGTCCCTAAACCCGCTCCTACAAACCATGCCCTTGATAGTCGCCAAGGGTGAACATTCGGTCAGGGCGGGTTTTGGACAAACGTTACCATCAATCGCCCCAGGCGAGTCCCTAAACCCGCCCCTACAAACCATGCCCTTGATAGTCGCCAAGGGTGAACATTCGGTCAGGGCGGGTTTTGGACAAACGTTACCATCAATCGCCCCAGGCGAGTCCCTAAACCCGCTCCTACAAACCATGCCCTTGATAGTCGCCAAGGATGAACATTCGGTCAGGGCGGGTTTTGGACAAACGTTATCATCAATCGCCCCAGGCGAGTCCCTAAACCCGCCCCTACAAACTCAAAATGTCTCCGGCGAATTTTGGCAGTGGCTTATCGCCCATCCCGAAATTCCGTTGTGTATTACTGAGGGCGCCAAGAAAGCGGGGGCTTTACTCACTGCCGGCTATGGGGCAATTGCCCTCCCTGGTGTATTTGGTGGCTATCGTGTCCCTAGAGATGAACAAGGAAATCGTATCGGCAAGTCTCGCCTAATCCCCCAGTTACTCAAATTAGCAACGCCGGGGAGAACGATTTATATTGCCTTCGACCAAGACACTAAACCCAGTACCATCAAAGCTGTTAATGCCGCTATTCGTCAGTTGGGATATTTATTAACCCAAAAGGGATGTTCTGTCAAGATAATCAGTTGGCATCCAGACCAAGGGAAAGGGGTTGATGACTTAATTGCCAACCATACTCAAACAGTATTTGACCAAGCCTATCAAACGGCTGTCCCCCTAGATACCTGGAAAGCCCAATCCTTAACCGGGCTGACGTATCCGCCCACGATACAGATAAATCGTCGCTATTTAGGGGAATTATCGATTCCTGAGGATGCCAAGTTGATTGGAATTAAATCCCCCAAAGGGACAGGGAAAACTCAGTGGTTAGAAACAATTGTTCAAGAGGCAATTAAGCAGCAGAAATGGGTTTTGGTGATTGGTCATCGGGTGCGACTCGTGGAGGCGTTATGTCAGCGCTTTGGCTTGAACTATGTCACTCAGATACAGGATACAGAAACGGGTGCTAGGTTAGGCTATGGTCTCTGCGTTGACTCTCTCCATCCTACCTCTCAGGCTGGCTTTGAGGCGGTGAACTGGTCAGATGGCGTGGTAATTATTGATGAAGTGGAACAGGTTCTTTGGCATGGGTTGGATTCGGATACTTGCAGTAGTAACCGAGTAGCGATTCTGAAATCTCTGAAGACATTGATGCAGAATGTTTTGGGAGATGAGGGACAAGTTTATGTGGCGGATGCGGATTTGAGTGATATTTCTATCGATTACTTGATTTCTTTATCGGGGGTTCCCCAACATCCTTATATTATTCACAACACCTGGAAACCCAGCGAGGCTGAATCCTGGCGGGTAAACTATTATCCAGAACGTAAGCCAGAACGCTTGATTCAGGATTTGGAACGACACATTGCAGCCGGAGGGAAACCCTTTGTCTGCCTTTCCGCCCAGAAACGGGGGAGTCAGTGGGGAACCTGTACGTTGGAAGCCTATCTACGTTCTCGATTTCCTGAGGCGAAGATTCTCCGCATTGATTCGGAATCTCTGACTGAACCGACTCATCCGGCGTATGGCTGTATGCGTGATTTGGATGGGGTGTTGAGTCAGTATGATATTGTTCTGGCAAGTCCGGTGATTGAAACGGGTGTCAGTATTGAGTTGCAGGGACATTTCACCTCGGTTTGGGGAATTGCAATTGGGGTACAAAGTGAAAACTCGGTGCGTCAGGCGTTGGGGCGAGTGCGGCAAAATTTGCCTCGGTTTCTGTGGGTAGCGCCTTGTGGGTTTAATCGGGTGGGAAATGGTTCTACGTCGATTCCCGCTTTGTTGACATCGGGACGCCGTTTGACTCAGCTTAATATTCGATTATTACAACAATCCGATTTTGATGCCCTGGATGATATTGAGACGAGTTTTCAAGCGGAATCGCTGTTGTGTTGGGCAAGAATGGCGGTAAGGCATAATGCGTCGATGTTTCAGTATCGGGAATCGGTACTGGCGGCGCTGCGCGGGGAAGGGCATCAGGTGGTTGAGGCTGAGGAGATGGGGGGAGGGGGTAGTGTGTGCTCTGTTTCCCAGACACAGGGAAAGATTGAAGCCGATTCGCTGACGGCTGCGATCGCGGCGGTGAAAGACCAAAATTATCAAGCAGAATGTTTAGCGATCGCGCGGGCTAAAAATCTGAGTGATCATCAATATCATACTGGGCAAAAACGATTAGTGAAAACCCTTGCCCAACGACGGGCGATTCGCAAATATGAGTTAAAGCAGCGTTATCGAATTCCCGTAACTGCCCAACTGGTGGCTAAGGATGATGAGGGTTGGTATCAAAAGCTATTGCTGCATTATTTTCTCACCTTAGGGCGAGATCATTTAGCGCAACGGGATGCAGTGATGGCACGTAAATTGATTGAGTTAGGCGGTGGAAGTATTTTCTTGCCCGATTTTAATCGTTCTCAATTGGGGGCGGCGGTAGGGACAATGGAACTTTTGGGGGTTCCCGTTTTGTTAACGGATCGGGGGCGTGAGTTAAGAGGGACAGATGAGGATTTGCAGGCGATGGCGCGATTGGCATTATCGAATCGGGCGTCGATTAAAACCACGTTGGGGATGGGATTGGCGCGAAATGCGACACCGATTCGGATTGTCCGGCGTTTGTTAGATAAAGTTGGCTATGGACTTCAATGTATTGGTCGTGAAAGTAAACGTTTAAATCGCGTGCGTGTCTATCAGGTGCTTCATCCCTCGGATGGGCGGTTTGAGGTATTTCAGCAGTGGTTGGCGCATAGTTGTGAGGTGTTAGAGAAGTCTCATCAACGACTTGATGCTTGTTCAAAAGAGGCAAAAAATAAGGCTGATGTTGATGCCGGGGTTGACTATGTACAGCTTTGTCTTAATTTGTCGGATTGTTGATTGTCATTTGTCATTTGTCATTTGTCATTCTGAATGAAGCGACAGCGGAATGAAGGATCTCATTAGTGCAGCAGGGGGAGAAACAGCTGACCCGTTAAAATATCCCCTGCTTGCAGGCAGTCAGGGCGGGTTTAGTTACTTATGGGTGATGTCAGAAATGATAGTAAGCTGTCATGCATTTAAATTGGGTATTAGTAGCGAGCAAGATGCTCGCACTACAAGGCTTTCGCCGTTATTGATATTAAGGTTTAAATGCCGAACAGCTTAGTGAAACCCGCCCCTACACATTCAAAATAGAGACGTATTAAGCTATGTCTCTACACGGTTTCACGCTTGAGCCGGCTGATATAATAAAGGATCTAACTTTCCCTGACTATCTAAACTGTAGAGATCATCACAGCCACCGATATGCTGGTTGTTAATAAAAATCTGGGGAACGGTTCGCCGTCCGTTTGCTCGTTCTGCCATTTTCATTCTGGCACTTCCATCGTCGTCGATTTTATACTCTGTGAAGTTAACGCCTTTCCACCACAGTAATATCTTGGCACGAATACAAAAGGGGCAAGTTTGCCAGGTGTAAATTTCCACGTTAGCGTTGATGCGTTCGGGATGACGTCCGAGGAGGGAGTTGATCAAGTTGAACATTTTATCACTATTTTCAAGGGTTCTATTTTCTATTCTAAGATATTAAGGTGTGTTAAGCCAATCCTTGTCCTCTATCATTTTTTACCGCTAGTGCTAGCGTAATTTAAAATTATTAAAGAATAATATTACATTAATTTATATAACAAATTAACATTATTTTTTCGGGGTTACGCACTAGGGAATACAGCAGTTCGTTTCATCGATTAAATGACCGCCTAACCCACCCTACAGAGAATTAATGGTTTTGCAATCAATGGTCTCTCAGTTTAGATTAAGTTATTTAGTTTACCGGAATTTTCACCAAAGAGCTTGATAGTAATGGTAACATGTTACCTCCAATCGCTATGTTGGAGTTAGCAGTTGGAGATGAAGGAATTCAGACGGGAGATATCAGACGGGAGATATCTGATGGGTTCAAAGCTGAAAACCTGGATTAAGCAGTGGCAAGGAGTATTATTAATCGCACCGAGTGTGACGTTGATTATCCTTGCCCTGAATGCGGCGGGTTTATTTCAGCTATTGGAATGGGCTACTCTGGATCAATATTTTCGGCTGCGCCCTCAGGAATCCCCAGATTCTCGTATTCTCTTAGTCACGATTGATGAAACGGATATTAATCAGGTGGGGCGGTGGCCCATTCCGGATGGGGTTTTGGCTGATTTAATTACTACGCTGAAAGCGGCTGAACCACGAGTGATTGGTTTAAATCTGTATCGAGATTTACCTGTAGAACCGGGACATCAGCAATGGGTGGAGGTGATGCAGTCTACGCCGAATTTAATTGGGGTAGAAAAACGAGTGGGCGATCGCGTGGCTTCTCCACCCACTCTGGACGCTTTAAACCGAGTTGCTTTGGCGGATCTGATGGTGGATGCGGATGGCAAGATTCGCCGAGGGTTATTGTCGATTAAACAGGAAAATGATGAGTTGCAATTAAGTTTAGCCGCCCGTTTAGCGTTACAGTATTTAAGGGCTGAGGAGATTACCTTAGAGGAGATTAATGCTAATCAGCAGCGTTATCGCTTGGGGAAAACTATCTTTACGCCTTTCCAGACTCATGATGGGGGGTACGTGGATGTAGATGCGGGAGGGTATCAGATTCTCTTAAATTATCGCGGTGTTTCAGACAGCTTTGATACCGTTTCCTTAAGGGATGTTTTAGCCGATCGCGTTCCGCCGGAAAAAATCCGCGATCGCATAATCTTAATTGGGTCTAAAGCCCAAAGTACAAACGATTTATTTTTTACCCCTTATGATAGCACAATATTTGCTCCTCCCCGTCGCGCCGCTGCTGTTGTTATTCACGCGAATTTAACCAGTCAAATTATCAGTAGTGCCATTGATGGACGCCCCTTGATTAAAGTCTTAGCCAATCCAGTCGAAGGGGTACTGGTTTTGTGTTGGTCGTTTCTGGGTGCAGCCGGAAGTTTAGTTTGGCTAAAGAATAAATGGTTGAATCCCAAAACCTTACTTCAATTACTTGCCCTAGGCATTTATATTGTATTAGCAAGTGGTTGTAGTTTAATTGGCACGTATCTCTTATTTTTGGCAGGATGGTGGTTACCTGTAATTCCCTCACTACTCGCCTTGACGGGTTCAGCCTTTATCACTGCCGATTATCAGAGTCGGCGGTTACAGCAGGAAGCGCAACAGAAATATCGCCGTATCTTTGAAAATGCCCTAGAAGGTATTTTTCAGACCACTCTTGATGGACGCTATCGCAGTGCAAATCCCGCATTGGCAAAGATTTATGGGTATAAGTCTCCAGAGGAACTAATTACCAGTATTACTAATATAAAAACTCAGCTTTATGTTGACCCGAAGCGGCGAGATTACTTTATTCAACTAATGGAACAACAAGGAGAAGTTGTCGGCTTTGAGTCGCAAGTTTATCGCCGGAACGGTAGCATTATTTGGATTTGTGAACATGCGCGATCGGTTTGTGATGATCAAGGAAATGTTCTTTACTATCAGGGATTTATTGAAGATATTAGCGAACGGAAGCAAGCGCAAGTCGAGCGTGAAGCGTTTACTAGAGAACTTTTCCAGTTGAATCAATCGTTCTCCCAGTTTGTCCCCCGGCAATTCTTGCAATTACTAAAAAAAGACAGTATTTGTGATGTTAAATTAGGCGATCAATCTCAGCAAAATATGTCAGTCCTTTTTGCGGATATTCGCAACTTTACGAGTCTATCAGAGGCGATGAAGCCGCAAGAAACCTTTAACTTCATCAATCGTTATCTTTCCTATATGGAACCTGCCATTATCCAGAATCAAGGCTTCATTGATAAATACATTGGTGATGCAATTATGGCGTTATTTAGTGGCAGTGCCGATGATGCGGTCAAGGCAGCAATTGATATGCTGCAACACTTAAAATGCTATAATCAAGAGCGACAAAAAGCCGGAGAATGTCCTATCGAAATCGGAATTGGGATTAATACTGGCTTGATGATGTTGGGGACAGTGGGCGGTAAAACCCATATTAATAGTACGGTGCTGAGTGATGCTGTGAATTTAGCCTCTCGCTTGGAACATTTGACCAAAGAGTATGGGGTATCGCTGCTGATTTCACATTACACCTTTGACCATTTGCGTGACCCTTCTAACTATTCGTTTCGTATCATTGGTCGGGTCAAGGTTAAAGGTAAATCCCAAACCGTGTCGGTGTTTGATGTGTTTGATGCTGATCCGCCTCCCGTTCGTCAACGGAAGCTGAAAACAAAGACAATGTTTGAACAAGCGTTATGCCTTTATTCGCAACGAGAGTTTAGTAAGGCGGCTAAATTATTTCAACGGTGTCTAGAGTTTGTGCCTGAGGATAAAACCGCTAAAATCTATCTGCAACGCTGCCATAAGTAGAGATGTAATAGGCTAGATTGACATAAGCTGTTCGGCATTTAAACCTTAATATCAATAAGGGCGAAATCCTTGTAGTGCGTTTAGCGAAGCCATGCCGCAGGCTTTAGCGAAGCCATGCCGCAGGCTTTGCATCTTGCTCGCTACCCATTCCCAATTTAAATGCATGACAGCACACAGGTAACATGCCGTTTTTAATTTTATAAAAAATTTAATCTTCCTCCAAAAGAGTACGGGTATGGTTACAACGGGACTGTATAGAGAAAAAGAACCGAATCATTGGGTTTAACCTCTTGTCAATGAATTTTACCGGATTTTTTGTCTCAAATCCAGTTCAACTGATGAATCCAGTCATTCTTAACTCTCTACCGCTCAAGCTAAACAGTCAAAAAGCATTAAAATGGTTCTGCTGTTTTGGACTTGTATCCAGTCATATTTTTTATGCGGCAAAGATTAATGCCCAACTGATTCCTGATGATACGTTAGGTGCAGAAAATTCAATCGTTGTTCCCCAAGAGGCGCGGGATTTGATTCAAGGGGGGGCAAGACGAGGGAGTAATCTGTTCCACAGTTTCCAGGAGTTCAATGTTGATCCCGGACAGCAGGTTTACTTTACTAATCCTGGGGAGGTTGACCATATTCTCACTCGTGTCACGGGAACGAATCTATCCAATATTTTTGGCACTCTCGGTGTGGAAGGGGCGGCAAGTTTATACTTAATTAATCCTAATGGAATTATTTTTGGTAAAGACGTTAGGTTAGATGTAACAGGTTCATTTATGGCGAGTACGGCGGATGGGATTCGCCTGGGTGAACAGGGATTATTTCGGGCAACAGAACCTGAAGAAAGTACACTCTTATCGATTCAGCCAGGGGTATTCTTTTTTAATTATTTGACGAGTGAATCGGCAACGATTACCAATGCGGGAAATTTATCGGTGGGAGGGAATCTTACTCTAGCGGCTAATACTCTTAATTTACAAGGTCAGCTTATCGCTGGGGATAATCTTACTCTGCACGCTAATCATACTATAAATATTCGAGACAGTCTGGTAAATCCGTTCATCGCTAAGGCTGGCGGAAATATGCAGGTACAAGGCGATCGCACAATTGATATTTTTGCCCTGAATCATCCGGATAGTGGTGTTTTCGCCAATGGGGATATGGTATTCCGTTCAGTTAATCCTGTGCAAGGGGATGCCCATTTCTGGAGTGGAGGCGAGTTTCGCATCGAACAGCTTGATGGGAATCTGGGAACTCTGAGGAGTCCCCATGATCCGGTGATTCGCAGCCGTGGGGATGTTTTAATGGGGGCTTATCAAGGCGCTTCACTGCATATTTTTGCGGGCGGAAGTGTAACGATTCCGGGTGGTGTTTTGATCAATAACGTCGATGCCGAAAATGGCATTGTTGAAAATGTTACTCTATCTGATGGCACATCCATATTAATTGATGGGAAAAATCAACCCACCCTGGATATCCGGGCTGGAACTACCGCTTTTGGGATTCCAGTTATCAATGGAATTCCATCGGATGGAATTATTGTCCCGCCGTTCCCCAATCCCCTGGAAAGTCCCACCAGTGCTAATATTACCATTGGCGATATTCTGAACTCAGGAGGAACTGTATTTTTAACTAATCAGTATCAGCCCAATCCCTCCTTATCTGGGGATATTACTGTTGGTTCAATAAATACCAGTTCCTTAGTTGGAAAAGCCGGTGATATCTTACTCCAATCTGTTGGTGATATTGCTGTGAGTGATATTTATGCTAATGGACTAATTGGGGGTCGTATTTCCCTAACAAGTGGCGCAACCCTAACCATCGATAATTCAATCATTGCTAGCGTCAGCAGTTTAGGAAAAGGCGGTGATATTGAACTCTCAGCCCCGTCTCTGGTGTTGAGTGGTGGGTCGAAAATTTTCAGCGTTACGGTTGGTTCTGGACAAGGAGGTAATATTGAGGTTAGCGCTGATTCAATTCGTGCTGACGATAACTCGGATATTAATACAATTGCAGCTAGTATAAATGATATCAATAATATCACTAATATTATCGAAATTATTGGCTCACCGACTGGTGATATTGGAGAACTCGATCAATTTTTTCAACCCAACACCCCATCTGGGAGTGTTTCCGGATCAGGAGGTAATATTCAGGTTAGTGCAGAATCGATTATCTTGGAAGATGAATCGAATATTGCGACAGCTACCTTTGCAAATGGTGGACAGGCGGGCAATGTGAGAATTAATGCGGCTTCAGTCAACCTGCTGGATGACGGTAGCTTAGGTTCTCTTACGTATGGGTTGGGTGATGCTGGAGATTTAACCCTAAATACTCGCCAATTACTGATTCAAAATACCAAAATTCAGTCAGGAATAGGAACAGGAATTTCTACCGCCGCCCAACCTTATAGCAGTGGTGATGCTGGGGATTTAATCATCAACGCTGAATCGATAAAAATTATTGGCAATCAACCCGGTGCGGCTGTTGCTCCAACTGACCTAAATAGCCTTTTAGAGTTGACTAATTTGGTCACAGGTTTAACCTCTGGAACTCAAGGTAGTGGAGATGCTGGAAATATTACAATTAATAGCGATCATTTGGTGGTGCGAGATGGTGCTGGAATTGTTACTTCGGCTGCCCCGAAAAGTACAGGAACTGCCGGAAACTTAAGCCTGGATGTGACTCAGATAGAATTACGGGGGAAGGGAGGAATAGGCACGTTTAGTTTAGCCTCTGGTGATACCAAGGCTGGTGATTTGTACATTAATGCCGAGCAAGTGAAACTTCGGGATGGCGCTGTAATTGGTACAGGGACGCTATCCGGAAATGGGGGGAATATTATCCTCACTGGAACGGATTTATTACTGATGCGAAATAATAGTTTAATCAGTACTACAGCCGGACAAACTGGGGCGGGTGGAGATGGTGGCGATATCAATATTGATGCTAAGTTTATCATAGCGATTCTGGATGAAAATAGTGATATTGTGGCTAATGCTTTTGAGGGAGATGGGGGGGATATTGACATAACAACACAAGGCTTTTTTGGCTTACAGGTGAGTGATAAACTTACCCCAAATAGTGATATTACAGCGAGTTCTCAGTTAGGCATTGATGGCAGAATTACGATTAATACTCCCAATGTTGATCCCTCTCGCGGCTTAACTGAATTACCGTTTAATTTTACTGATCCGTCGAATCAAATTATCGCGGGTTGTCCGGCTGATACCGGGAATCGCTTTACTGCTATCGGACGCGGCGGTATTCCCGATAATCCCCGTGACTATTTGCAAGGAAATTCGGTTTGGCAAGATCGGCGAAATGTGGCAGGGTTTTTGGATAATAAACCTGCTGTAAACCTGCCATCTGAGACACCTAAAAAGCAGATAATTGAAGCTGAAGGTTGGATTGTGGATGAAAATGGTACGGTGATTCTGACGGCTAAATCGAGTGGAGGTAACAGGGTGGATTTTTGGGAAGGATCGTCTTCTTGTGGGGGGAGAAATGACTTAGATTAAATTTAATGGGTGAGATTGCAATTATATTTTTTAACGCAGAGGAACGCAGAGGTTTTCGCTTCAGGTAGCAGAGGTGATTGAAGGATGGGGAGATAATTTTATAGAATGGGGGAAATAACTGGAAATGATCGGACAAAGGACGAATGACAAATGACAATAGTAACTCGTACTGATTTACCCCCAGCATTTCCTGATCATACTCAACTTCCTGAATCAGATGGTACGTTTGTGAAAAATTTTCAGGCGCATCCTCAAAGCATTATTTTAACCGATTCTATTGGCTCAGTTTTACGGCAACTTCATCCTGATGGTCAATATGCTATTGGACAAGATTGTGGTATCTACTGGCGTGAAACTGACCCCCCAGAAAAAGGGGCTGAAGCACCGGATTGGTTCTATGTTGCTAATGTTCCGCCGCTGCTGAATGGAGAAATTCGCCGTTCTTATGTTTTATGGCGAGAATTCATGGCACCAACGATTGCGATTGAGTTTCCTAGTGGAAATGGAGAAGAGGAACGGGATGCTACACCTTTATCAGTTTCGGCTGAGGGTAAAACTACGAAACCGGGTAAATTCTGGGTTTATGGACATATTATTCGCATTCCTTACTATGCCATTTACGAAATTAAAAATGGCAAATTAGAAGTGTATCATCTGCAAGATTTTTCCTATCAACGGATAGAACCTAATGAACGGGGTCATTATTCTATTCCACCGTTAGAAGTCGAACTCGGACTTTGGCAGGGAACGTATCAAAATCAAACCCAACTCTGGCTGCGCTGGTGGGATAGTGAGGGCAATCTTTTACTAATTGGTGAAGAACGGGCTGAATTGGAACAGCAACGAGCGGAAAACGAACGACAACGAGCGGAACAAGCCGAACAAAAAGCGGCAAAATTAGCTGCACGATTACGGGAAATGGGGATTGACCCGGATGCTGACGACTTAGAGTAAATGAGGGGTTATGAAACGGTTAAGAAGAAGCAGTAAAAAGCAACTATTTTTCTGGGGATTAGTCCTAGTCACTTGCTTCGTGGTGGTGACGGTTCGTCCTGTCGCGGCACAGTATTCTTCTAACCGTTTTTTGACCTCTCCCCCTACCCCTCTCCTACAAGGAGAGGGGAGACAAATAGATACTTCTAACCTTGTCAGTCAAGGTAAAATCAATGAGGAATCTGGACATTTAGCTGATACAATAAAGACTTGGCAAGAGGCGGTAAAGGATTATGAAAAAGCTGGCGATCGCATGAATCAGGCGTTAGCGTTACATTACTTATCCTTAGCCTATCAAGACGGGGGACAATGGCAACAAGCAGAAGCGGCGATTAAGCAAAGTCTTGACTTACTCCAACCCCAAGCCAATCCCGCGATTCTAGCCCCCATTTTAAATACCAAAGGGAGTCTGCAACTAGCAATGGGACAACCGCAGGCGGCGCTAGACACCTGGAAACAGGCGGAAACGGTTTACGCCCAAGCCGATGATCAGATGGGGGTATTGGGGAGCAAAATTAATCAGGCTCAAGCATGGCAAAGTTTGGGAATGGTTCAGCGATCGCGGCAACTTCTCGAATCGGTACAGCCACAGCTAACCACCCAACCGGATTCTATCATGAAAGCCACTGGATTACGTAGTCTGGGTAGGGTCTGGGAAGCTATCGGTGATTTGCCAGCCGCCCAGACTATTTTACAAGAAAGTTTAGCTGTAGCACAACGCCTTAATTCTGCCCCCGATATCAGTGCAGCTTTGCTAAGTTTAGGTAATATTAGCCGCAATTTTGCAGAAATGCCAGCCGCATTAGCCTACTATCAACAAGCCGCCGAAATCGCCACGACTCCTCTATCTCAAGTCCAAGCAAAACTCAACCAACTTAAGCTACTAATTCATTTAGAACAGTTTACCGACGCCCAAGAATTAGTTCCCCAAATTCAACGTAATTTGTCCCAGTTGTCTCCGAGTCGAGAGACGATTTATGCCCAGGTTAACTATGCCGAACGTTTAATCGAACTCGTCGAAACTGCCGACTTGCACCCTCAAGAAATCAATTATAAAACTATCGCCCAACAGTTAGCCGATACCCTGAAAGCGGCAAAACGCTTAAATGATAAACGGGCAGAATCGCTGAGTTTAGGCATCCTCGGAAAAGTATACGACAAAACCCAACAATGGTCTCAAGCTCAAGATTTAACCGAACAAGCCCTATTTTTGTCTCAGAGTATCAACGCTGCTGATTTATCCTATCAATGGGACTGGCAACTGGCACAAATCCTGACAAAGGTGGGCGATAAAAAAAGCGCGATCGCGGCAAATAAACAGGCATTTGATACAGTACAATCCTTACGGGGGGATCTGGTTGCCATGAATGCAGATGTGAGATTTTCCTTTCAAGAGGAAATCGAACCCATTTATCGTCACCTCGTTAGTCTTTTATTAGACTCTCCCTCACCCGAACATCTGCAACAAGCCCGGACTGTGATTGAATCCCTACAACTAGCGGAACTAGAAAACTTTTTCCGCACCGCCTGTTTAGAAACGCAAGCCGAACAAATTGATACCGTCATCGAAAAAGGTGATACGAAAGCGGCGGTGATTTACCCAATTATTTTACCCAACCGTTTAGCGGTAATTCTTTCCTTACCCGGACACCCTCTACAGACTTACCACACCAATGTATCTTCCCCAGACATTGAAGCCACAATCAGCCGTTTACGCCAAACCATGAATCCGGCGTTATCGAATAAAGAACGGCTCAAGCTATCCCAAACGGTTTATGATTGGCTAATTCGCCCGATTGACAATCAATTAGCCAGTAACCAGATTAAAACCTTAGTCTTTGTTCTGGATGGCGTTTTGCGTAATATACCCATGACAGCCCTCTATGATGGCAACCAGTATTTGATTGAAAAATACAGTGTAGCGTTAACACCAGGATTGCAGTTACTTGAACCGCGATCACTCAAACAAGTTCCCCTATTTTCTTTAACAGCAGGATTAACGGAAGCCCGTCAAGGGTTTCTTCCCTTACCGGCGGTTAAGCAAGAAGTTAAAGAAATTAGTGATGATTTACCTTCAGAGATTCTATTGAATGAAACCTTTACTCATGCCAAAATAGAAAAGGAACTCAAAAACCATTCTGTTAACATTCTCCATCTTGCCACCCATGGTCAGTTTAGTTCGCAACCCAAAGACACCTTTATTCTTACCTGGGATAAACGCCTCAATGCCAATACTTTATCTCAATTGCTTAAAACGAGAGAACAAAGCAATTCTGAACCGATTGAACTATTAGTTCTCAGTGCTTGTCAAACGGCGACTGGAGACAAACGAGCCGCTTTAGGATTAGCTGGATTAGCGGTGCGTTCTGGCGCTCGCAGTACAATTGCTACGCTTTGGTCAGTGAATGACCAATCCACTGCCGATACCATGATTAAATTTTATCGCCATTTGCGCCAAGGTGATGGCAACCGAGCGGAAGCCCTGCGGCAAGCTCAGTTATCATTATTAAAGCAAGAAGCCTATCAGCATCCCTATTACTGGGCACCTTTTGTTTTAGTGGGAAACTGGCTGTAATTCTTAATCAGAAAAAGCAGGGTTCAAAAACGTATTATTTTGGGGTCAGAGGTTGCTCAATTCGACAAAACATAAATCCGAGGAGGATTGAAATCATGAACGTAGTTAAATCTTTATCCCTATTCGGCATTGCTCTATCCTTGGAAGTGTTAGTCGTTCCGGATTTAATGGCACAATCTGACTCAATTAATACCCAGTTGTGGGTAACATTTGAGCCGCCCAAAGAAGGCACTCCATACGATACAACTGGTGGCGCATCTCGGGGAACCTGTCCGGGGGATGAACTGATGGACAATGAAAGCTTATCCTCGTTAATGCCCACCCATAGCGAAACGGATGTTAAACGTCCCAGTTTTGCTGTATATCTTCCCAAAACCGGAGCTAAACAAGTATTTTTTAGCTTAAAAGATGCTGATGAAGACTATTTTTATCAGACACAACTGCCACTACCGACAACTCCGGGTACGTATCGTTTAGAGTTGCCAACCGATGCTCCAGCAATAGATTCTAATAGAGAATATCGGTGGTCTATAGGGTTGATATGTGGGCAAGCCGTCGATCCTAATGATCCTAGAGTTGGTGGGATGATTCTGTATAGGAGTCCCTAGTGCAAGAAGGCAGAAATAACGCCAACAGCTAACATCTCCCCCCGCGATTGCCTTACCAATAAGGCGGAGGATCGGTTGTAGGTTGAGTTGACGCTTGTTCCCCAACCAAACTCATTATCCCAGATCCCCGACTTCTTGAAGAAGTCGGGGATCTTGCTTGGACTTGGTAGTAGTATGAGTAAGGTGATTAGATCACGGTAAAATAAGTCTGGGTTAAACTATCAGCATTCACCTGATTGAGAATAGCTAACACCGTATTATCTGCCGATTTAATTAAGGTATTCCTAGGTCGATGCTATCAGGAATAATCACACCGTTCTCGTCAAAGTCAACCACCAAGCGACCCACGTATTTATAGTTCCCATCGGTGTTAACCACAGCAACGGGATTGCCGTCAGATTCGGATTCACTACCCGGTGATTGAGGCGACGTAGGGGCGCATAGACGTGCGCCCTTTTCCCGGCTATGAATTCCCCTCATAAGTATAGGAAATTTCTCCATTCTTTATAAAGAGTTTAGCATTATATTTTTGTTTAAACTTTTTCTTTAGATTCTGTATTTCCGTTGAGTTAATTGGACATCTTGTGCTTGAAATAAAGCAGAGTTTAATGAGAGATTTACAATTACAGGACAACAACTCAATCCCTCGTTCAATTTGCTCCACTGCATGCTGAACATTAGAACCTTTTAACTCAATATAAACCTCTTCTTCATTGGGCAATATGAGCAAATAGTCGCATCTGATACCTTCTTTAATCACACAATCATCTACCTGAACAACTTTTATCGTAGCCCGATTGGGATTATGCAGTCGAAATTTACTTCGTTTATTTCGACTTCCAGGATCAGTCACAACAATATTGGTATCACTCTTGATTGTTTCACATCCGGCAAAATTTTTCATGGATTGATATCGAGGAGTTGATCAAACTGAATGGCTAGTTCATTTGATACGTCATCAATAATATTCGTATCTATTAATCCGGTTTCAAGATCAAGAATGGAATGGCAATAACCATCCGCTAAAGAATAGACAGCCAGATCATTAGGATCAAGGAATCTGGATGTCGGAACATAACGAGCTATTTCTTTTTTCTTTTCTTCAGTAGCATTAGCCGCCAAGAATCCGGCTTGAATAAGATTATTGAAAGCCGTTAATATATAAGGACTATGAGTTGTAATGAAAAACTGTAAGTTATCTTTCCCAGAGTTATAGACTGTAGAAATTAGCTCCACCATATCTCTCTGAGCGGCTGGAAAAATATGTGCCTCTGGCTCCTCAATATATATTGATTGACCCCCTATTTTGGTGGGTTTAGACAATGCAATTGATCTAAGAATAAGAGCTAATGGCAAGACTTCTTGCTGTCCCGAAGAAGAATTTGAAACACTAATCTTTCTGCCTCCATCCATCTCCAGATAGTCTTCCCCATCTTCTTGAAAATACTTGCCGCAAAGAATTTTTGTATTGAGTATAGCTATTTCCTTATTTAACTGTTTATTATCGCTCCTTCTTCCCAACCTTTCTAGTCTAATCGGATTTTTTACTCTTTCATAGTAATTCCCGAACTCAACCAGAAATGGATCGACAGCTTTGTTCTCAGATAAAAAAGTGAATATACTACTTTTTAGATTCGCAAAAAATGATCGACCTGCTGGAATATATAATTGTGTGAACGTGACAACTTGAGGAACTTTTTTGGCTACATCACGCAAAAATGATCGCTGTATATCATAGATAATATTGAAACGAGAGAGAACACTAACTGGCATATCTTGTTCAGCGGCTTTCTCATTTTGTTTCTGAATGATAGTTCTCAAATAAACAAATTCATCTTTAAAGAATTCTGAATAGTTAAGTACCACTTCCGGTGAGCTGTTCTTGTTTTTTCGTTTTCGGTAAATCTCAATAAAATCTTCACCGACATAATAACAAATTCTAAAATTTGCGTTTCCCCAGGATGATGACGGGAAATATTCATAAAATCGGCTTTTGAAATCTTGATCAAGCTCTTTTTTATATTTTGATCGTTCTGCTGCGTTAAGGATTTCAGATATAAAGCTCTTGAAGTAGAAGAGTAACTTGGCGACGACACTCTTCCCGCTGGCTTGGGGACCAATCAAAATATTAATGGGTTTGACATCTAGCGTAATATCTTTAATTCCCACAAAATCTTTAATTTCAATTCTTTCCATAATTCAATATCAGTAATATACTCTCAGCTTAGTGACAAAAGTGTTATCAGATAAGAGGTTCAGCCATCACAGCAGAAGATTGTATCCAGTAGGATTTTAACCGATCATCGTTCACACTATTACTGGATAAGGCGTTAAGCTAATTGTAGTACATCAGCATCAGAGAAATTTCAGTATAAAATTTTCACCCAAATACAGCAAATTTCTCTGCGTACCTCTGCACCATCCTTTGCGTACCTCTGCGTTAAAAAAATATAATATGAGTGCGAAGTCTCATGTACGGTTCTCAGGGGAGGGGAGAGGGGCGACCCTCAAACTTTACCCGACCATTACGCCCAGAAAACATAAGAAATTAGGGCTAAGGTTCCCTACTACGAACCCAAGCTAATCTACCCAATTAGGTGTGCCACGCCACTACAAAAGTGACATGCGTATCAGGTCATACAGAAAAGGGGAGAAATTTCTCCCCTGCTCCTCGGCTCTCCTGCAAGCTTCACCGAAAACGTTTTAGTTTACTGGCTGTTGAATCTGGGTTGAAGGAGAGGCGTCTGGAGCCACAGATTCGATCACATCGACTTCACCTACCCGATTGAGGGGCCAAAAGCGGACGATCGCTCGTCCAATAATCTTGTCACGCGGGACAAAACCCCAATAGTGAGAATCGTAGCTATTATTGCGATTATCTCCCAACACCAAATAATTGTCCTCAGGTACAGTCACCGGTCCGTAGCTGTATTCGGGTTCCTCTTCGATATATTGTTCCCGCAAGGCTTGATCATTGACATAGACTCGTCCTCCCTTCACCTCCACGGTTTCGCCAGGAAGACCAATCACTCGCTTGATAAAGGCGTCTTTGAAATTTTGCTGTTTGAGCGCCTCTGTGGGAGAAAAGACCACAATATCTCCGCGCTGGGGTTGACGGAAGTTATAGCTAATCTTATCAATAATCAAGCGATCGTTAATCTGGAGGGTGGGTTCCATAGAACCTGAAGGGATATATCGCGCTTCTGCCACAAAGCTGCGAATCCCGATCGCGAGAAAAACACTCAAGCCAATGGTCTTGAATCCCTCTACCCAGGGATTTTCTGGCTTTTGTACCGATTGTTTTTCAGGGTCTCGATTTTGGGCACGAGTCATAGCCGTTGAATCACCTTAAGCAATCACGAGTTGGACGATGGAGGAAAATAAGCGGAGGAAAATCAGCCGATTAGTCGGCTCATCTCTTCCAATGTAACCGAAGCGGTTATAACCGACGGGGTTCCTCTAGTAACTGGACAAAATTCGCTCTAAAGTAGGAATACTGAAGCTATTGGGAATTTTAGCATTTTCTTATGTCCTCTGACTCAAGCTTACTCATCCGCCATGCTCGTATTCTCATGCCCACAGGGGACATTTTGCTGGGAGATGTCCTCACTCGTGGTCAAGAAATTGTCCAGATTGCCCCAGACATCTCAGCTTCGGCAGATAGGGAAATCGACGCAACGGGGTTAACATTGTTGCCGGGAGTCATCGATCCACAAGTTCATTTTCGCGAACCGGGCTTAGAACATAAGGAAGACTTATTTACCGCCAGTTGTGCTTGTGCCAAGGGAGGCGTTACTTCATTTCTGGAAATGCCCAACACTCGCCCCCTAACCACAACTCAAGCCGCACTAGACGATAAGCTAAAACGGGCAGCCGATAAGTGCTTAGTTAACTACGGCTTTTTTATTGGCGCCACACCCGCAAATTTGCCTGATCTGCGTGAGGCACAGCCGACCTGTGGGATTAAGATATTTATGGGTTCGATGCGTGGGGGGCTATTAGTGGATAGCGAGGAAGCCCTCGACCCAATTTTTGCCGAGGGAAGCCGACTAATTGCGGTTCATGCTGAAGATCAACAGCGAATCCGGGAACGGCGGGAAAAATTTGCTGGAATTAATGACCCGGCGATTCACTCCCAGATTCAGGATAATCAAGCCGCCCTAAATGCGACTCAACTGGCGCTGAAACTCTCGAAAAAATATCAGCGACGGCTGCATATTCTGCATCTGTCTACCGGGGAGGAAGCCGAGTTACTCCGTCGAGATAAACCCAGTTGGGTAACGGCTGAAGTCACCCCCCAACACTTGCTCCTCAATACCAGCGCCTACGAGAAAATCGGCACATTGGCGCAAATGAACCCTCCCTTGCGATCGCCCCAGGATAATGCCACTCTTTGGCAAGCGCTATTAGATGGCGTCATTGACTTTATTGCCACGGATCACGCACCCCATACCCTAGAAGAAAAAGCCCAAACCTATCCCAATAGTCCCTCAGGAATGCCAGGAGTGGAGACATCCTTAGCCTTAATGCTCACCCAAGCCATACAAGGACGCTGTACCCTTGCCCAAGTCTCCAACTGGATGTCTACGGCTGTAGCTAAAGCCTATCGCATTCCCAACAAAGGCGCGATCGCTCCCGGTTATGATGCCGATTTGGTCTTAGTAGACTTAGAAAATTACCATCCGGTGCGGCGAGAGGAACTCTTAACTAAATGTGGTTGGAGTCCCTTTGAAAGCTGGAATTTGACTGGATGGTCAGTGATGACTATTGTGGGGGGTCAAGTGGCTTATGAACGGGGAAAACTGCACACAGAGGTACGCGGTCAAGCCTTGAGGTTTGATGGGTAAAACTGTGACTCTTCCTTTGGCTCAGTAATAAACCGTCTGCTTTAGAGTCTTCTACCCTCTGCCTTTTGCTATCCCTCAAACCCACCCTGTCTGAATGATTAATTAAGGCAAAGGACAAATGACGAATGACAAAGGACAAATACTATGACATTAGAAGCGCAAAAGCGATCACCACTTAAAGCTATTTTGATCGTCTTAATTGCTTTAATTTTAATTGTTTCTGCCTCTATAGGCGTAACCTTAACTGTTTCAGGAGGAGATATGTTTGCTGGAAAACGACCCACGAATCTTGGTGTTGAGTCAGGGAAGTTAACTACCTGTCCCGAAACGCCAAACTGTGTCAATAGTCAAGCTCAAGATGCCCAACATAAAATTGATCCGTTAACCTACAAATCAGCACCAGTTAAGGCAATAGCTGACCTGAAAACCGTGATTGAGAACATGGAAAGAACCAAAATTATCACGGAATCAGAGAATTATCTCTACGCCGAATTCGCGACTAAGCTGATGGGGTTCGTCGATGACGTAGAATTTTTCCTAGATGAAGAAGCGAATGTTATCCATGTTCGTTCAGCATCGCGTTTAGGACAATCCGATTTAGGCGTCAACCGCAAACGAGTGGAAACCATTCGCGCCAAATTCAACGAACTGCAAACCTAACAGGACTTACGCACAAACGCCACATATAGTAGGGGTACGGCAATGCCGTCCCCCTACAGGTAGTGCCTTCACTGCTTTTTCATGTCACGAGCCATTTTGCGGAACATATCCATGCTGGAATCCCTAGAGTCAGCGCGGCGGCGCTCAAAACTGTTTGGCTGTGACTCACTTACTTGCTGGTTTTGAGGAGTTTGCAACGGTTCAGGAGTGGCGCTGATTTGCTTATTGGAACGGATGACTTGCCCAAAAGCCGAGGTTTCGACCTCCTGCTGTAAGCCCTCCCCTAGGTTGTCTTTTTTCTTAGCAAACCGCTTCTTTACAGATGTGGGCGATCGCATATAGTTAATATCACCGAACGTCTTGGCGTCGTCTGGCTCTAAGAAGTAGGATCGCCGTTTTTGGGCTTCTGCGGCTTGTTCCGCTTCGTCTGTCTCCTCATCGACGTACTTGCTCTTTAACCCAAATAAATTACTTAGAAATCCCATAGCGAACTAATCCTGCCCTTAATTGATTACCTTTGTTACTTTATGTTAACAATAATTAATAATTATGTAAATGTTGTTCTAAAACTAGCTGAGTGAGGTAATAAACTGTGTAGTTCTTCTGCACTACATTGATCAGCGATAGCCTGTCAACCTGTAGAGACGTTGCAGGCAACGTCTCTACAGGATCTATGTAGTTCAAGCCGCAGAAAATTTAGCTGGATGGCACTAGCCGCTTGCGGAGGGATTCAGCTCGCCGCTTCGCCGTATCATTCTTCGGTTCATGCTTAATCGCTGTTTCATACGCCTCTAACGCTTGAGCGGTTAGCTGCTTGCGCTCGTAAACGTGACCCAAGTTATTGAGAGCTGTCACATAATCTGGCTCTAGTTTTAAGGCTTCCTTATACTGGCGAATGGCAATATCGTACTGATCTTGGGCAAAGTAGGCAAAACCGAGAGCATTATGAACCGGAGCTAGATTGGTTTCCTCAGCATCCGGAGCTTTAAGTCCCTTTTGGAATAGAATAACGGCTTGAGCAAAGAGTTTCTTGTCCAGATAGATACTACCCAACTCGTAGTAGTCTTGGACTGATCCTCGCTCTTTTTGCAGCTTTTGCTCCAGCTTGGAGAGGGTGCTTTCGATTTTACGGGTTTTGAACACTTGGCGAATTACTGCCAAAGCTGCAACGCCAAGCAGGACTAACAATATGATTAGATAAATTTGTGGCAGGGTTTCATCCATAATCCTGTGCAACTTATACGGGACGGGTTTCAATCTTTTATCATGGTAAACCCCAAGCGGCAGCGCGTTCAGCTAACCACCCTTCGGCGTGCCAACGTTCGATCGCCTGATTGACTTGTTGTCGCAGTTCGGTATATTGCAATCCTTTAGGCATTACTATCGCCAAAGCTGCACCAGATAAGCGATAGGGGAGCAATCGATAGTCTGGGTATTGCTGTACCCATCCAGTCAAAACCGTCTGATCAGCAGCAAAGGCGTTGGCTTCTCCCGCCTCAAGGAGAAATAACGCTTCTTGGTAGGAGTCAACGCCGACTAATTGGGCATTGGGTAAAGCATACTTGATCACTGGGATTGTACTCGAACCCTTGATCACCGCGATGGTTTGGTTGTCTAAATCACTCAACAGATTAATTGAGGCATCGTTCGTGATAATTCCTGCACCATCTAAATAATAGGGGATACTGAAATCGACCAAGCGGGCGCGGGAATCCGTTACCGTTACTCTAGCGATCGCAATATCAACCTGATCTTCAACTACCACACTCAAGCGATCGCGATTTGCCACTGGCTGCAAAACAACAGCCTCTGGACTCCCTAGCAATTCTTTAGCCAGTCGTCGGGCGATATCAATTTCTAGTCCTTGTAGGCTTCCCGTCGCATCGCGAAAGCCCAAGGGACGCAAATTATCTTTTACCGCAACAATTAATTGACCCCGTTGCTCAATTTCTGCCAATTCAGCCGGATAAGCGGATGGAGGTTGTAAAACAGCCACCCCCATCAATCCAAGTACCACACCGACATTAAAAAACCTTTGGGCGATCATCTATCTGGGATTAGGGATTGGTGATTGGAGATTAGGAAAACCTTCGCAACACTCGATATAACCTGGTTTGTAGGGGCGGGTTTAGGGACTTTCGTTTCACTATTATTGATGATAACGTTGCTTCAAAACCCGCCCTCTGATCCCCCTGCTCCCAGACGTGCCATGGCACGTCTCTACATTGCTCCCTCTGGGATCTCAACCGACAAACTCTAACGAACTTACTTCGCGCCCTGGCTAGCAAGTTCTACAACCTTTTGAAAGCTGGCGGGATCTAACACAGCTAATTGTGCCAACATCTTGCGATTGATCTGAATATTCGCCTTTTTCATCTGACCCATAAGCTGACTGTAGCTTATGCCATTCTGACGAGCCGCTGCATTAATCCGAGTAATCCAGAGGCGGCGAAAATCCCGCTTGCGCTTGCGGCGATCGCGATAAGCGTTCCGCAGTGCTTTCATCACCTGTTGATTTGCTGTACGGAAGAGTTTGGAGTGAGAACCCCGATATCCTTTCGCCAGCTTGAGAACTTTCTTGCGTCGTTTACGGGCGACGTTACCGCGTTTTACTCTTGTCATTAACTCTTCCTAATTGATACAAGCTAGATGGTTATACCTGCCACGGTTAGAGTCTGTCATTCTGAACGAAGCGATAGCGGAGTGAAGAATCTCACCAGATGTTTCGCTGCACTCTGTTCGATTCAGTATGACAAAAGCTCAATTTGTGACCATAAACAGTATATTCGTCTAAAGCAGTCTAAAAATAGGGAAGCATCAGGCGCACATTATCGGCATCCCTTTCATTGACTAAGCTCAGTTTCGACAGACGCCGCTTCCGTCCGGAGTTTTTGCGCTCCAGCAAGTGGCTCTTAAACGCCTTGCGTCGTCTAATTTTACCGTTTCCGGTGGGTCGAAAACGTTTCGCGGCTGCTCTACGGCTTTTCAGTTTCGGCATAAACAACTTTGAATAAGGACACAATCTATAATTGTACTACTCTTCTTGCGGTCTGTAGATGAGGGCTTTTTCGAGATACCTTAATTCTCACGCCGCCTAGGATATGCAGCGAGGAGCCCCGACAACCATTGATTATAGTTTCTATCCAAAATCATAAAAACTTTTAAAAGGCTCACACTTAGTTTGGCGAGGGAGTCACTCTAGACAGTTGAGACTGCGCCGCTTCATAACAATCCAGCTTACCTAGATTACGGCAAAGTTGAGCCGCCTGCTGTAAATCGTTGATCGCGGCTAATCGATTTCCCAGTTGGGCTTGGGCTAACCCTCGTTCGTAGTAAGCTAAAGCATAATCAGGATTTCGTTCAATCGCTTGGGTGTAATCCGCGATCGCACCTAGAGTATCTTCTATTTCCTGACGGGCTACTCCTCGGTTATAGTAAGCGTCTGCCGCCTCTGGATTCAATTGAATCGCTACTGTATAATCCGTTATCGCCCCGCGACTATCTCCTCGACGCTGACGGGCTAAACCACGGTTTTGATAAGCTAGGGCTTGATTAGGTCGTAAATTAATCGCGGTGGTACAGTCGTCAATCGCACCCTTTTGATTACCTAAATTAGAACGAGAACGACAGCGTTTCAGGTAAGCCGTGACCAGATTGGGTTTAAGTTGAATGGCTTGGGTATAATCATTAATGGCAGCTTGTTCGTGTCCTAAGTCGGCTTGGATTTGACCTCGATTCACCCAGGCTGGGGTAAAATTCGGGTCACGTTGCAAGACTTGGGTATAATCAGCCTTAGCCCCTTGGCGATCGCCTAACTCCAAGCGCAGATTTCCTCGTTGGTAATAGGCGTCCGCATTTTGGGGATTGAGTTGAATCGCCTGAGTCAAATCAGCCAAGGCGGACTGAGTTTTTCCCTGATTCGCGTAAATCTTTCCCCGATAATAGTAAGCTGTCGCATTTTGCGGCTGATAGGTAATCGCTTGAGAATAGTAGTCAATCGCCGCCTCAGGCTGTTGTTGTTGTTCTTGTAGAGACGCGCCATGGCGCGTCTCTACAGTTTTTCCTTGGTGGAGAAAGTATTGCGCCATTAGGCGTTGCGGAAGGCGCAGGGTATAAGCCAGAACTAACGCCATGATTCCTACTAATCCGATCGCCGTGAGGATAACCCAGGGTTTAAACTGACGACTGGGATAGGTAACTGTGGCGATCGCCGGATTGATATCCGGTAACGAGGGTAAAGAAAATTGAGTAACAGTGTTCCTCTCCGGGATACGACTAAGATCCGCCAGCACTGTTCTAGCTTGGTGATAACGGTTCTGGTGATCATCATGCACCATTTTCTCTAGAATAGCGGCTAACTCTGGGCTAACTTGGGTGTAAGCTTGCCAAGCGCTGGTTTCAGGTTGACCCTGGTTTGCTTGTTTGAGTTCTGCTAAATCGCTGACGGATAATCCAGTCATCGCTTGAATGGCGATAATCCCCAAGGCGGACAAGTCACGATTAACGTGGAGGGGTTCTGGGAATGGTTTGGAGGAGTGATCAACAAAAGTCGGATTGGGGGGATTGGGGGCTAATTTGTGGAATGACTGGGCGATTTGGAGACTCAATTGGTGGATAATTCCCCAGGTTGTTAGCACTAATTTGTCATCTCCTTGGCGGCGGATAATTGTAGAAGGTTTGAGGTTTCCCAAAACTGCACCCTGTTTATGGACAAACACTAAGAGGTTGAGGAGTTCGTTTAACAGGCTAATCACCTGATTTTCGGTCAGCGGATCACCGGGTATGAGTTCGTCAGTTAAAGGATGACCGCGAATAAACTCTTGAACGAGATAAAACTGATTTATTTGGGCAAACGAGGTGATCAATCGGGGAATTTGGTCATGTTGACCCAGCTTTTTCAGCAATTCTGAGGTTTTTTCCAGACGGCTGAGAATCGATGATCGAGTTGGAGAGGAGTTCGGCGGGAGTCGAATTTGCTTGACCACGCATTTAGGATGCTGGGGAGAGTGAATATCTACCACTAAATAAGTGCGACCCAATTCATCGGTATCCAGGACTTTAATGAATTGGTAACGTCTTGCTAAGAGTTTGCCCATATTGATGCACGCTGACGCTCTGTGCAAAAATTATGACACGAAAGGCAAAATCCCCATTTTTGAAAAAAATCTGTTATGATAGCACGACAGAAAAAGCTCCAGAGGCTATCTGGAGCTGTTTTGAACCCGTGAATGTAGATGAACCCGTGAATTAAGATTCAGTCGAAAGAGAAATTGTAATACATGTTGGACAAGATTGGCTACACATAAGCAGCCAATCTTTTACTTTTTGAGAAGCATTTTGGGTCGAGAGGGCGGAGGGAAGCTGGGGAAGCTGGGGAAGCTGGGGAAGCTGGGGAAGCGGAGGGAGATGGGGAAGGTGGGGGAGATGGGGAAGGGATTTCCTAATCAACAAATGACAAAGGACAAATGACGAATGACGAACATTTCTGTTAATTTTTCGTAACTTATTAGTGAGCCCAAATATTTTATAAAGCTACACTTAAATTATACGGTTAAGAAAAAAAGTTATGTTAGCCTCAACCCCTCAGACATCTACCCCAGTCCCTAAAGATAAATCATTGATCCTCTGGTTTGATCAAATCCGATTGGATGACCTACCCTTGGTTGGCGGCAAAAATTCCTCTCTGGGTGAAATGATTGGACAACTCACTCCCCAGGGAATCAATGTACCTACTGGGTTTGCGATTACGGCGTATGCTTATCGTTACTTGATCGAAAGCGCCGATTTAGAAGTCAAACTGCGCCACCTGTTTGCAGATTTGAATGTAGATGATGTGAGTAATCTGCAACAGCATGGGAAAAAAGCGCGACAGTTAATCCTCAGCATGGAGTTTCCCCTAGAACTGACCCAAGCCATTCGGACAGCCTATCAGGAATTGTGCGATCGCTATGGAGAGGGAACGGATGTGGCGGTTCGTTCCTCAGCGACGGCGGAAGACTTACCCGATGCGAGTTTTGCAGGTCAACAGGAAACCTACTTAAATGTAAATAGTTTCAAAGGCGTGCTGGAATTTACTCATAAATGCTTCGCCTCCCTGTTCACTAACCGTGCCATTGCTTATCGGGAACATAACGGATTTGACCACTTTGATGTGGCGCTTTCGGTGGGAATTCAGAAAATGGTGCGGTCTGATTTAGCCTGTTCCGGGGTGATGTTTTCCATTGATCCTGAAACGGGATTCAAAAATACCGCCTTAATTACCGCTGCTTATGGCTTGGGCGAAACGGTGGTTCAAGGTGCGGTTAATCCCGATGAATACGTGGTCTTTAAACCCACCTTAAAACAGGGATGTCGCCCGATTCTGGAGAAACGCCTGGGAACCAAAGAAATTGAAATGATCTATGACGAAGGGGGTTCGAGACTGACGCGCAACGTGCGAGTCGCCCCCTGTGATCAAAAGAAATTCTGTCTCAAAGATGAAGAAGTCTTACAATTAGCGCGTTGGGCGGTACAAATTGAAGACCATTATTCCCAACTTCGGGGACTCTATACTCCCATGGATATTGAATGGGCAAAAGATGGCATAACCGGGGAGTTATTTATTGTCCAGGCGCGTCCGGAAACCGTACAATCCCAGAAATCAGCACAAGTCCTCAAAACCTATCAGTTGAACCAACGCAGCGAGGTATTAGTTACGGGGCGTAGTGTGGGTGCAGCCATTGGTCAAGGAACTGCCCATATTATTATGGATGCGTCTCACATTCATCTGTTTGAGCCGGGAGAAGTATTAGTTACTAACCGCACTGATCCCGACTGGGAACCGATTATGAAAAAAGCCAGCGCCATTGTCACTAACCAAGGGGGACGTACTTGCCATGCGGCAATTATTGCGCGAGAAATGGGAATTCCGGCAATTGTTGGCTGTGGGAATGCAACCGAGGTATTAACTACGGGTCAAGGGGTGACAATTTCCTGTGCAGAGGGGGATGAAGGACGAGTTTATGATGGATTATTACCCTTTGAGGTGCAAGAAACACCGTTGGATAATTTACCTCGCACCCGAACCCAAATTTTGATGAATGTAGGTAATCCAGATCAGGCTTTTGGTTTAGCCGCAATTCCCTGTGATGGTGTGGGTTTAGCACGGTTGGAGTTTATTATTGCCAATCATATTGAAGTTCATCCTCTGGCGTTGATTCATTATCATCAATTGCGGGATGAATCTGTGAAAGCGAAAATTGCCCAAAAGACGAAGAATTATGCCGATAAACCCCAGTTCTTTGTCGATAAATTGGCGCGTGGAGTGGGGATTATTGCAGCGGCGTTTTATCCCAAGCCTGTGATTGTGCGGATGTCGGATTTTAAGAGTAATGAATACGCGAACCTTTTAGGCGGTCAAAGTTTTGAACCCAAGGAAGATAATCCCATGTTGGGGTGGCGAGGGGCGTCTCGGTATTGTGATCCGAAGTATCGGGAAGCCTTCGCCTTGGAATGTCAGGCGATACAGCGGGTAAGGGATGAGATGGGATTAACTAATGTAATTCCGATGATTCCCTTCTGTCGCACTCCCGATGAGGGGCGTCAGGTGGTAGCAGAGATGGCGAAAAATGGTTTACCCCGTGGCGTGAATGGTTTGCAGGTGTATGTGATGTGTGAGTTACCCAGTAATGTGATGGAGGCGGATGAGTTTGCTGAAGTATTTGATGGGTTTTCCATTGGGTCAAATGATTTGACCCAATTGACGTTAGGATTAGACCGAGATTCGGCGTTAGTGGCGCATATTTTCGACGAACGCAATCGCGGTGTGAAGCGGATGGTGAAGTTGGCGATACAAACGGCGAAAGAGTGTGGGCGTAAGATTGGTATTTGCGGTCAAGCGCCGAGTGATTATCCAGAGTTTGCCCAGTTTTTAGTGGAGGAGGGGATTGATTCGATCAGTTTGAATCCCGATTCAGTGTTAAAAACGCTGTTGATGGTGGCTGAGGTAGAAAGTCATTTGTAGGGTAATTTTGTAGGGTGCGTTAGTAGTGAATTTGTAGGGTGCGTTAGCGCAGCGTAACGCACCGACTTACAGCAGTTTGCTCTGCTATGCGGTACATTGTCGATCCCCCTAAATCCCCCTTAAAAAGGGGGACTTTGATTGTAGACGATCTTCGCTCTTCCTAGACATGATAGAACGCAACTTGGTAAGCTGTTCGGCATTTAAACCATAATGTCAAGAATTGCGAGATCCTTGCCGTAGTGCGAGCATCTTGCTCGCTACCCAAAAGCATCTTGCTCGCTACCCAAAAGCATCTTGCTCGCTACCCAAAAGCATCTTGCTCGCTACTAATACCCAATTTAAATGCATTACAGCTTATGAGTATCCATGATAGCGCGATCGCACTTTAAATTGAAGCTTTTTAGTTCAAGTGTACTATATTAAGCGTCAAGCCTCCCTGAGTAGTGGATAAAGATAAATTGTAGAATGGAATTCAAAAAAATCCAATTAGCAAGCTAATAAGGTTAGCGATAATTAATTCAATTGTTGGCAAGTGTAAATTAAACAATAAGTAGTGTAGTTTTATACAGTTTTCAAATAAAAATGGTTAATATTTGTATACTCTTGTAAGAGTACGCTTAATAGTTAAGAGACTTGGCGACACATACAACTATTGAAACAAATTTAGGAGTATAATTTCTAACCAGCTAATCGCTTAACCCGACTAAGGGAAAAAGGTGGGAAATATGGCACAAAAAACTCATCCGTTGCTGGTACAGGCATCGGAAAGTGAGGAAGCTGGAGAGGTAGAGTCCAGGGGAATACGGGAGATGTTGGGCAGATTGAGTCGTCAGAGTCGCTCAAAACTGGCAGGATACATCAGAGTAGGCAGTGTAGCGCTGACGAGTTGTGTTTGGCTGGCTTGGAGTAGCTGCGCTATTGCCCAGATTATCCCTGATGAAGCCTGGGGAGCCGAACAATCAGTTCTTACCCCACTCCCAGGCGGAACTCTAGCTGATTTTCTGATTAAGGAGGGCGCAAGGCGTGACTCTAACCTGTTCCACAGTTTTACGCAATTTGATATCGGGGAACAACAGCGTGTCTATTTTGATTCTCCCCAGGGAATTGAAAACATTTTTAGTCGGGTCAAGGGAAATAACGCCTCGGATATTCTGGGGACGTTGGGTGTCAATGGTGGGGCGAATCTGTTTTTGATTAATTCCAATGGGATTATTTTTGGGGACAATGCCAGTCTGGATGTTCAGGGTTCGTTTGTGGCAACGACAGCCAATGGGATTCAGTTTGGGGAACAGGGGTTTTTTAGTACCACACAGTCAGAACCTCCTTCGGCGTTACTGACGGTGAATCCGTCGGCGTTTTTGTTTAATCAAATCACGCCAGGTAGAATTGAATCACGCTCAATAAAAGAAGTAGGAGTTGACCCCTTCGGTTTTTCTCTATTGGGTTTGCAAGTCCCTGATGGTCAAAGTCTGCTGCTGGTGGGTGGAGATATCCTGATTGATGGACAAATGAACTTTGGAGGATTGGCGGCTTTAGAAGGTCGATTGGAATTAGCCGCCGTTGCTGGTTCGGGGACAGTCGGACTGAGTGTTGATAACAACACCCTCTCGTTGAATATTCCCCCAGAAATCCTGCAAGCAGATATATCGTTGACCAATGGAGCTTATATAACCACGGCGGGTGAAGCTGGGGGTGATATCCAACTGTGGGGTAGGCAAATTATCCTCGCCAGTGATTTTACTACAATTACATCCAGCTCTGTTGGTGCAAGCAACGCCGGTAACTTAGTGGTGAATGCCTCAGAATTGGTGCAAGCTCGTGGTGACAACAGCGGCTTTTTTGCGACCAGTGAAGCCACAGCAACTGGAGGCGGAGGAGATGTAACAATTACCACACCCGAACTACAGCTAATGGATGGGGCACAGATTGCCACCGCTACTCGTGGTGCAGGTAAGGGCGGAAATATTGTGGTGAACGCCTCAGAATTGGTGCAAGCTCATGGTGACAACAGCGGCTTTTTTGCGACCAGTGAAGCCACAGCAACTGGAGGCGGAGGAGATGTAACAATTACCACACCCGAACTACAGCTAATGGATGGGGCACAGATTGCCACCGCTACTCGTGGTGCAGGTAAGGGCGGAAATATTGTGGTGAACGCCTCAGAATTGGTGCAAGCTCATGGTGACAACAGCGGCTTTTTTGCGACCAGTGAAGCCACAGTAACTGGAGGCGGAGGAGATGTAACAATTACCACACCCGAACTACAGCTAATGGATGGGGCACAGATTGCCACCGCTACTCGTGGTATAGGTAATGCCGGTAATGTGGTGGTGAACGCCTCGGAATTGGTTCAAGTCAGTGATAGCAGCGACATGTTTGCTAGTGGTCTGAGAACGGATACTTTAGGCGAGGGGGATGCAGGAGACCTAACCATTAACACGCCTGTACTTGTGATGGAAAACGGCGCTGTGATTGCTAGTGGAACTTCCTCCGATAGCACAGGAAAGGGTGGCACATTGACTGTCAATGCCTCGGCATTAGTGCAATTGAGTAATGAAGCGGGTCAGTTTTCCACTCTCTTAACGACTCGAACTGAAGGACAAGGAAATGGGGGAAATCTGACGATTAACACGCCCAAATTAGTTGTAACAGATGAAAGCCAAGTTTCGGCTGAAACTTTCGCCAGTGGGATTGGGGGTTTAATTACGGTTAATGCCAATACTGTGGAGGTGACGAACGGTGGACAACTCCGCACGACTACAGAGGGTAGCAATAATGCTGGGAATATCTCATTACAGGTGGAAGATAGCTTAACGATTACTGGAGAGGGAAGTGGACTATTTGCTGATACGAAAAAAGACTCCAGTGGCAATGGCGGCAGTATCATGATTGATTCGAGAACAGTAGTGGTTCGGGGTAGAGGGCAAATCACTGTTGAAAGTGAAGGTATTGGAACAGGAGGAAATATTAGCCTTGAAGCCGATTCTCTTATCCTGGATACTAATGCTGGTCTTTTGGCAGACACTGATGCTAACACAGGTGGTAATATTGTGCTTACTATTGATGACCTGTTATTGTTGCGACGTGACAGTCGCATTTCGACAAATGCTGGTAAGGATGAAGAAAGGGGAGATGGCGGCAACATTATAATTGAAGCTGTTTTCATCGTTGCTGTTCCTAATGAAAACAGCGATATTACTGCCAACGCTTTTGAGGGACAGGGGGGTAACGTTACTATCACGACTCAAGGTTTGTTTAATCTAGTCATCCGCAGCCGCGAAGAGCTAGAAGCTTTACTGGGTACGAAGGAGCCTAGTGAATTAGATCCCATGAACTTGCAATCTAATGACATTACTGCCATTTCACAAACGTCTCCTGAACTGAGTCGTATTCCTATCCTAATTGTGTTAGAACTAGACCCGTCTCAGGGACTGGTAGAGTTGCCAGCAGAACTTGTAGACGTGACGCGGCTGGTTGAACAAAATCTTTGTGCTGCTGCACAGGGAAGTGAATTTATCGTAACTGGACGCGGTGGTTTGCCTACGCCTCCGAATCAGATGCTTAATGCGGATGCGGCGTGGGAAGATTGGCGGATAAGTACTGTGGAGGAATCAACGGAGGTGCAGCAATCTAACCGGAACAGTCGCCAAGACGTTACAGGAAATAAGCCAAATAAATTTGTCGAAGCTCAAGGTTGGTTTAAAGATGCCAATGGTACAATTATTCTTACGGCAGAACCAACAGTTGTGACCCCTCACGCAACGGGTTCGCCATCGTTCCCCTGTCAATAGTTCAACGGTTCGTGATACCCAATCTGCCTTTGTAACCTCCCTTTATATCTTGAGTCTTTTTGCCTGTTGCTTGTTGTCTAATTTTAACTGTTAACTTGACTTTTGTCCGACTATTTATCAATTGAAAGGGGTTGGAGTTTTGGTGCATCTTGCTTCCTAAAATGTAGGAAGCTTTTCAAGATGGAAGCGGGTAGGATATCTGCACCGCTATACAAGGTGCGTTACGCTCCGCTAACGCACCCTACAATTGCCTGAGGTGTTTGTCGTAAGCGCTGAAGCGCTTGTGGCACGCTTTGTGCCTACTACGAACGAACATCAATATAGAAGGTTTGATGATATGAAATATCCAGTATCCTTACATGGAAATAAAATATCAAATGTCGGTGTTCCTCGGACGTTTAATGGGTGAGCCAAATGGGTAAATTTACGCCTTTCTTGAATCGCGCGATCGCTCAGGTTTGTAGTCAGCGCTTTAGCGCTTATGGCACTCAAGTGCCTACTAAGAACGGCGCGATCGCTTCAAGGTTTATAGTCAGCGCTTCAGCGCTTATGGCACTCAAGTGCCTACTACGAACACGAACGGCGCGATCGCTCCTCTTGGCTCTGGTGGGGTTAAGCTTAAGTCTGGGTATCCATATAGTACCCCAGGTACGGGCAGAACTCCCTGTCGCCACGGACAATCTAGCCTTAGTACAAGTGGGTAAAAATCATTACAATGCTGGACAGTTTGCCGCAGGTATACAGGTTTTGCAACAAGCAGCACAGGGGTACGCCGAAACTGGGAATCCCCTCCAGCAAGCCCAAGTCTTAAGCCTGCTGTCATTAACCTATCAGAAACTGGGACAATGGCAAGCGGCTGAACAAACGATTCAAACCAGTTTATCGTTACTCGACACTGTACCGCAGGTGAATCCAATTGTTCGCGCTCAAGTATTAAATGCTCAAGGGCGTCTCCAATTAGCCACAGGTAACGCTGAAGCCGCATTAGCGACCTGGGAAGAGGCAGAAACCTTTTATCAGCAAGCCGATGATCCTGTGGGTGCGATTGGCAGCCAAATTAATCAAGCCGAGGCAATGCAATCCCTGGGATTCTATCGGCGCACGGCACAGCTTTATCTGCGGCTGGAACAAGCCCTTTTCGCGTTAGACGATTCACCTGTTAAAGCAGCAGGCTTGCAAAATTTTGGCAATCTTTTGCGACAAGGGGGAGATTTAGAAAAGTCTCAGGATATGCTCACCCAAAGTTTGGCGTTAACTCGAACCTTAGCCTTATCCGAAAAAGAGAGTCAGATATTATTGAGTTTAGCCAATACAGAGCGAACCTTAGCCCAACGCGCCCAAGTGTTTCAGGAACCCGCCGCCAAAGACTATACCCAAGCTGCCTTGACTTACTATCAACAGGCGGCGATGAAATCCACGATTCCTATAACCCGCATTCAAGCACAACTTAATCAATTGAGTTTAGTGATCGAGACTGAATCCCTGTCACCGGATCAAGGATTATTATCCTCAATCGCAGCCGGATTATCAGATTTATCGGCTAGTCGTGCTTCTGTCTATGCCCATGTTAATTTTGCTGAAAGTTTGCTCAAAATGTCCGATTTAATGGTACAGAAGCAAAGCTCTGATGATATAGTGGCAATCCTAAATACAGCGATTCAACAGGCTGAACGTTTAGCAGACCAACGGGCGATATCTTATAGTTTAGGTACTTTAGGTAAGTTCTATGAAAAAACCCAAGACTGGACAAATGCCAAAACTGTGACTGAAAAAGCACTTCTGATTGCTCAACAGATGAACGCCCCCGATATCGCCTATCAATGGCAATGGCAAATGGGGCGATTACTGCAAGCACAAAGCCAAGATAATTCTCAAAATCTACCTGTTAATCCAGACGCGATTACTTATTATACTCAAGCTGTTAAGACGTTAAACAATTTACGTGGTGATTTAGTCGCCCTCAATCCCGAAATTCAGTTCTCGTTCCGAGAAGCAGTAGAACCCGTTTATCGTCAATTTGTTGATTTACTTCTGGGTTCTCCCACTCCCAGCAAAGCTAATCTGAGCCAAGCCCGTAATATCATGGAAGCCCTACAACTGGCTGAACTGGATAACTTCTTTCGCGATGCTTGTGCCGCACCAGCAGCCGTGGATATTGATAACGTCGATCCCCAAGCCGCGATTGTTTATCCGATTATATTACCTAATCACTTGGATGTAATTCTCAAATTACCTGGACAAGATAACCTACGTCACTATGCTCATCAAGGTATCTCAGAAGCTCAAGTTGATCAAGCGGTGGAACAATTGCGGGAGGATTTAACTAAGCGCAGTACAAGCATCAGTCAGATTAAACAGGATGCGGCACAACTTTACGATTGGTTAATTCGCCCCTTTGAAGCTGATTTAGATCCCGCCAACTCAGATAACCCCACTGTTAAAACCTTAGTATTTGTCCTTGATGGTTCCTTACGCAATATTCCCCCTTCTACTCTATATGACGGCGAGAAGTATTTAATTGAGCGGTATGCGGTAGCTTTAACGCCCGGATTACAACTCCTAGAACCCAAACCCCTCAGCCGCGAGAATTTCCGAGGGTTGATTGCGGGAACGACGAATGCACCTAGCTTTGAGCAAGAGGGATTTTCTACCCTAGACAATGTAGCTAATGAGTTAGCCGGAATCCAACAGCAAATCACCCTGAATCAAATTCTAGAAAATCAAGACTTTGTTAAAGAAAATATCCGCAATCAGATTAATATGGCATCCTTTAATCTGGTACACATTGCCACTCACGGCAAATTTAGTTCTAATCCTCAACAAACCTTTCTCTTAGACTGGAGTGGGCGGATTAATGTTCAGGATTTAGATAGTTTATTACGCACCAATGAACCCAATCATACCAGCGCTATTGAATTACTGGTTTTGAGTGCTTGCGAAACCGCAACTGGGGATAAGCGTGCCGCATTAGGATTAGCCGGAATTGCCGTGCGAGCAGGTGCCCGCAGCACATTGGCGACATTGTGGCAAGTTAATGATGCATCCACCGCCGAATTTATGCAACGGTTTTATCAACAGTTAAAAGAGCCTCAACTGAGTAAAGCTGAAGCTCTGCGGCAAACTCAAATTGCGTTTTTAACCGAGTATCCAGATAATCCCGACAAAGATTACCTACGCCCCTATCACTGGGCACCGTTTATTCTGATTGGGAATTGGTTATAACATCGCTCGGTATCACACTACCAGCAATGGGTTCTTGTTCAATTTCTTTTAATCCAATTCGTTCATCTCCCAAGAGTTCTAGCCAGATACTTTCCAATGTGGCATTGTCAGGGTATTGCAAGCGTAATTGAGCCAATTCTGTGAGCATATCGTACCAAATATCATGACTGGCGTAAGCGGCGACTCGTTCTAAAGGATTTTTTGCCTGATTTAATTCAGCCTCCAGTTCAGGAGGTTGGGAAACTCGTCGCACAAACCCAGTCAGTGATGCTGGAGCCAGTCGAGTTGCGGCTTGCGGGGCTTGTGTTGAACGAGGACAACTCATTTCAAAATACCAGCGATACGTCTTACCTATTTCTAACGGTTTTTCTGTTTTAGGAATCGTTACACTAACAATTCCTGGTGTGGCTGGCAGTTTAAAGGTGGTACGATAAAGATCATCTTCCCCATGTTGAATAGAAAATTCTCCAGAGGATACTTTGTCTGAACCGTAGGGGACATAAACCCAAAAGGTGGGATATTCACTCACGGTTAACTGGAAATTCTTACCACCCGCCATTCGCGTCAGGAGGAGATCTCCTTCATTGTATTCGCAGTCACCACGGGTACCGGTGCCATGGTTGGTTTGAGGAGTATCATCATCAGGGGGTAAATTGGGCAAAAGAGAGGGAATCGATATTGGCTCAAAAATAGTATTCGACGACTCAACCTGTGCCGTCGCTGGGGAAAGATTAGTCATTAGACTAACGATCATGCCAATTGCTAATACGGGTTGGCGTCGAGGGATAAGCCTAAATTTGAAAATGTTCATGTCTCAGTCTGTAACGATACTAGAGGATAGAACGTGGAGTTGTTGTCTGGGCAGTTCTCGGCGTGGGGAAGCCAGGGAAATTTAGAGTTCAATTATTCACTAAAAAATTTGCTTCCATTGAGATGCTCCCCCAGACAATAATTTCGCCAAAATTTTCAATTATAGATGCACCCGTAATTTTGCCGTTGAATTTAACCTTAAGTTAAATGCACTAAATGTTTGCGCCAGAACTGATATAAGAGGTAGTGCTGAAAATAGGTATTGTGGGATTTTGACGATAAAAATCGAGTCGGTTCAACTAAGTGGGGAAGGTAAAGGCTCATCGGAATCATAATATCTGTGATATTGGCTTCTTTGTCTTCTGCTTCGTTTCCTTGATTTAGGTTTCCATTATCATTAAGAGAAGTGAAAACAAGCTCCCCTGAAGGAAAGGTAGCTAAAAATCCAGGTCTGGGTATAGGACGAATAGGATCAATAGAACAAGGAGGACGAAGACATCGACGGCGAGAATAGGGACTAAAACTATTTTGAAAAAAATCTGAACTCGCCGGATATAACAGTAAAGAAGTATCAGGAGTGTATGAATTCCAAATGCTAAGTCTCATCTGTGTACCAATTCTCCTTATTTAGTAGTTAGGAAGGGGTGGCTGAGTGAATTTGTTGGCTTTGCCTTCCCTTTTCGGTTTTCATTATCGATGACAATTCCCCCCAAAAAATAGGGAAAATTCAGGACTTGAAAATTCAGGAAAATTCAGGGTGTTCGGGAAAGTTGAGGTTGATTTTCGTAAATATTAGGGATAATTTTATCGTACTTGTATCCTGATAAGTATTAAATTTTACAACTCAATGTAACGATTAGCTTAATGCTAAGAAACCCGATCGCTATCCTACCCCACAATCCTGAAACTCCTTGATACTAAAAAGCTTGAGCCATTCCCCCAAACTAGCTGAACCCTAATTGTATCAAATATTACCTTTTAAATCCTGCTAGTGCTTTCCTGATAATTGTATCAATATGTAAAAACCCTAGTCAGTTTGCTATGGTTAAAATAGAAACTCTCTATGACTCTATTCGGGCTGCCAGAGTCTTGCCAACGGCATTCTCAGCCAGAATGTCGAAAATGTAGAGACGTGGTGTCACCTTTCTACAGGCGGCAAAACCGAGCTATTGGATAGTGATGATTTAACGATTACACAGCCAGTATTACCCGACAAAATCGCAGTTCAACTCCATCGGAATAATTCAGGAAAATTCAGGTTTATTGGCTTGTGTAATTTTCGCAAAATCTCACTTCATCTCAGGGTGTATTCGTATTTACTAAGATAAGATAAATAGGTTAGTCTGAGCATCCATACCAATGACATTTGATATCGATGACGCCATTCAAATGGCGAACCAAGCCATATCCCGCAGCGCTCACCGCAGCTTAACTGATGTAGAAGTCATTGTCCTCAAAGGAGCATGGCAACGTCAGGACTATGATGAAATTGCTGCTAAACATCAATATTCCACCAGCTATATTAGTCAAGATGTTGCCCCGAAGCTGTGGAGACTCTTAACCAAATCTTTAGGAGAGAAAGTGAAAAAAAATAACTTCAAACAAGTATTGGAACAACATTGGAAACAACACCAGTTTTTCGATGCTTCCTTGAATTCAAGTTCTCAATCCCAAAACCCTTATCTTTCTCGCCCAAAACAGTTCCAATCCTTCGCCCCTGACTACTATGTAGAACGCTCTCCCCTGGAAACCACCTGTTCTCAAACCCTCTTACAACCTGGTGCATTAGTGCGGATTAAAGCACCCAGTTTAATGGGTAAAACCTTACTCGTAAATCGGGTATTAGCTGAATTAGCAACTCAAGGCTACCGCACCGCTAGTTTAAGCTTTAAGCTAGCTGATAGTAAGATTCATTTTACTCATCTGGATAAATTCTTACGCTGGTTTTGTATCAATCTCTCGCGTGAACTCGGTTTACCCAATGCCTTAGATGAGTATTGGGATGAAGAGGATATGGGGTCTAAAGTCAGTTGTACTACCTACTTTGAAGACTATCTCTTAGCTTCAGGGAATAATCCCATCGCCTTGTGCTTAGATGATGTACATTTACTCTTCGCCTATCCCGAAATTTATGAAGACTTTTTTGGACTCCTGCGTTCCTGGTATGAAAAAGCTAGGAGTCGCAAACGGTGGCAACTATTGCGTTTAATTATCGTCCATTCCACTGATGTTTACATTCGCCTCAATATTAATCAATCACCATTTAATGTTGGCTTACCCATTGAACTTGCTGACTTTACCTTAGAGCAGATACAAGAGTTTGCCCAAAACTATGGACTAAAGCCCGATTTGAGTTACCTTCAACCCTTAATCAACATGATCGGAGGACACCCTTATTTAGTCGAACGCGCCTTTACTCACCTAAAAAATGACCCCAACATGACCCTTGAACAACTCTTAGCCACTGCGCCAACAGACGCAGGAATTTATGCTAGTCATTTGCGAGAAAATTGGTTGTATTTACAGTCTCATCCTCAACTAGCAGAGGCGTTTAAAACCGTTGTTACGACTAAAACGCCTGTACAACTTGAACCCATGCAAGCCTATCAACTTCATAGTATAGGTTTAGTCAAACGGTCGGGAAATAAGGTCGAACCCCGCTGTGATTTATATCGTCAATATTTCTGCAATCATTAAGGAGCGAATGCCTAATGGGAGCGGATGAACTCAACAGGGCTGATCGGTATCATCTGGGTGGAAGCTTATCCGCTGATGCACCAACTTATGTAGTCAGAAAAGCAGATTCTGAACTCTATAACGGTTTATTAGCCGGAGACTATTGCTATGTCCTCAATTCTCGGCAAATGGGAAAATCATCCCTGCGAATCCGTACCATGTGCAAACTGAAAGCTCAAGGAATTGCCTGTGCCGAAATTGAATTGAATGGTATTGGTAGTCAACAGATTAGCGCCCAGCAATGGTACGGTGGGATTATCCAAGAATTAATTAGTGGGTTCGATTTACAAGTGAATCGACGTAACTGGTTACGGGAGTATGAGGATCTCTCCCCGGTGCAGCGTTTGGGCAAATTCCTGGAAACAGTATTGCTGGCACAGATTCCCCAAAACATCGTTATTTTTATCGATGAAATTGATAGTGTTTTGGGATTGAGCTTTCCGGCTGATGATTTTTTTGCCTTGATTCGTAACTGTTATGATAAACGGGCAGCTAAACCTGACTACAAACGTCTTACCTTTGCCTTATTGGGAGTCGCCACGCCATCGGATTTAATTCAAGACAAACATGCGACACCTTTTAATATTGGTCGAGCAATTGAATTGAAGGGGTTTCAAGTTCACGAAAGCGCGGCTTTAATTCAAGGGTTAGTCGGACGAGTTAGCTGTCCCCAAGCTGTATTAAGCGAGGTATTATATTGGACAGGAGGTCAACCGTTTCTCACCCAGAAATTCTGTTGGCTTCTGGTGAATCGTTGTAATCAGGAACAGAATGGACTCTGCACAATTCCTGAAAATGAAGCCCCGCGATGGGTGGAACAGTTTGTGCAAACGCAGATCATTGAAAATTGGGAAGCCCAAGATGAACCGGAACATCTGAGAACGATTCGCGATCGCCTGCTGGGGCAACCTCACTGTTGTCAACAATCACTCCAGATTTATCGAATTATTTTAGAACAGGGAAGTGTTGAGGCGAAAAATAGTCCTGAACATATCGAATTGCGGTTATCGGGATTAGTGAATAAACACCAAGGCAACTTAGTGGTTTATAATCCGATTTATCAAGCCGTTTTTAATCTTGATTGGATTGAAAAGCATTGTCCCAAAGAACGGATTCTTGCCATCGTTTTTACCGATGTGGAATCATTCTCGACAAAAATGGCAGCCGATGAGAAGCATACCTTGGCACTTCTCCAAAGGGATTTTCAGCTTATCCGTAAATGCTGTGAGCAGTTTTCCGGCGAGATACTCAAAGGGTTGGGAGATGGGTGGTTGATGCGCTTTGATAGTGCAGAAAACGCTGTTGATTGCGCGATCGCGATCCAACAAGCCATCAAAACCGCTGCGGCGAATTTACCCAAGCGTGACATTCTCCGCCATCGCATTGGTATCCACCTGGGGGAAGTATTTTTCTTGCAAAATGATTTCGGTGTTTCACCCTCCCGTAATTTTATCAACACCTATCAGGATGATGTGATGGGTAATGTGGTGAATGTGGCGGCGCGGCTGCAAACCGAAGCACCAGCAGGCGGGATTTGTATTTCCCAAACCGTCTATGAAGCCGTTCAGGATCATCTGAATGGAGTGAAGGATCAGCAACAGCTTCAGATTACGAAAGCCGGAGAACGCCTGTTAAAGAATATTCCCCGACCTATCCCCGTTTATATTATTACCCTTGATCCATACCTGCAACCCTGGTGGTGGAAAATACTCATCCTCTTGATCACAGCCGCGATCGCAACAGGTTTGGTTGTAGGAGTGCGATCGCGCGGTGGGTTGGAGTCTTGGGAACTTCAAGTCTTTGATCACCTGATGCGGTTACAACCCCAGGAAAAACCCGATGAACGACTTTTAATTGTGGAGATTACCGAAAAAGACGTTCAGGCTCAACCCCCTGAAGAACGAGTGGGTGCGTCTCTCTCAGATCGCGCCTTGGCTCAACTCCTTGCCAAATTAGAGTCGTATCAACCCCAAACCATTGGCTTAGACATTTATCGCGATCGCCCAGTAGAGGACAACTATCCAGAGTTAGCCCAAGCCATGAAAAAGAGCGATCGCTTGTTTACTATTTGCCATTACGGTAATCCTGGCGTTGTACCGCCACCGGAAGTGTCAGGGGAACGACAAGGGTTTAATAATGTTGTCCTCGATACCGATGATATTCTGCGTCGTCATCTTCTCGCGGTTTCTGACGCCTCACCCTGTCAAAATCAATATGCTTTTAGTATACAGGTTGCTGGTCATTACCTAGTCGCCCAAGGAATTGAGCCACACCTGAATTCTGACGGGTATCTTCAGCTTGGCTCAACCGTATTTAAAACCTTAGATACAAACCCTGGAGGCTACTCGACTATCAATTCCAGTGGTCACCAAATCTTACTCAATTACCGCGCCACGAATCAGATTGCTGAGAAAATTACGCTCACAGACGTTCTCAATGGTCAACTCAATCCTGAACAGGTAAAAAATCGTATTGTTCTAATTGGTACCACGGCTCCCAGTTTTAACGATCATCGTTGGTTCACTCCCTACAGTAAAGGACAAGGAACCGTTCAAACCATGACCGGGATAGAAATTCAAGCCCAGATGGTCAGTCAAATTCTCAGTGCTGTTTTAGATCAGCGATCGCTGATCTGGTGGTGGTCAGAACCCATTGAGATCCTCTGGATTTGCGGCTGGTCTTTAATCGGCGGACTCCTCACCCACAATTCTCGTTCACCGCGAGGGTTTCTGGTTCGAGGCGGAGTCGCGATCGCTATTTTATACGGAAGCGGCTGGGTTCTTTTCCTGCAAGGGGGTTGGATACCCCTCGTTCCCGCTGCTTTAGCCTTGGTTATGACTGGCGGTGTACTCATTGTTTTCTCTCGATTTAATTTTTAGTTTGTAGTAAGCACTTTAGTGCTTCTGGCACGCTTCGTGCCTACTACAAAGCCAGCTTCAACGACATTCCTGTTATGACTGATTACTTGCTTCAGATGGTGGCGAAGAACCCGCCGGACATTGAATCGTATTCTCCACCACTTCAGGTTGACTCGGAGGCGTTTTTGACGGTTGATTCGTTTGACAAATTTGATCACTCGTTGATTCTCCAGTGACAAACACTGCTCCGGTATAACTCCTTAAATCCGGTTTTTTTGCTTGCGCCGTAACCAGCGCCTCCTGTTGATTCGCGGAGACGATCTGATACTGGTAAGATTCAGGTTGTGATTGCAAGGGAATTGCCAACTCCTCGAAGCTAGAGGCAAATTTTTCATGTTGTAAATAGAAAATTTGTTGGCTTTTATTCACCGAATTAATAAACGATTTTGCCTCTAATTCTCCCGCTAAATCAATCGGGGGTAATGGTGAGGGAGTCAGGATAGTGTGGGTGGGTAAAATCGGTTGAGGTTCATTGGGAGATAGGGTAGATTTTGCAGTGTTTTGATTCTCTGAGACAGTTGACTCGCTATCGTTGGCGGTGTCTGTGGATGGAGAAGAAACCTGATTAGAAAACGGACGCTGTTGCCAATACACATAGAAAGGAGTCACCGCTACTCCCACAATCAGCAAGCCAACGGCTGCTATCCATTTGGCTTTTTTCCCGTTCAGCAGATTAAACCAATTCGACTGAATCGGTTTTTTGGCTGGGGAGAAGGATTTAGAAGGATTGGACTTGGACGCAACCGCTCTCCGGGGACTCGCCTCCGATTCATCCTTGATAATCTGCGTTGGTGCGTCTGGAGCATAATCCCATTGCGCCGTAGCATCTTGGTTATCAAGATTTGTCTCTGATGTGGGATTGTTGACGGCTGAATTTCGAGGATGTTTGCGCGATGTCGCTGCCGAATTTTCTCCGGTTCCGGTCAACGATTGGGCAGAATTTCTCATGCCCGACTGACCCGTTGCTCCGCTAGTTTTCTTTAACATCCGAGTGGGCATATCGGTCAATTTTGACGCTGGGGTTTTCCCCCTTTGCCCAAGGTTCCCTTTCCCAGCAGGGAATGTAATGATACCCGAATTGTAATGACTTAAATTATTCAGATCAGCCAGAACAGCTGTGACGGAAGGGTAACGCTGACGGAAGTCATAGCGCACCATTTTATCAATGACATAACCAAGTCCTGGGCTAATATTGAGTTGATTGCGCCAGCTAAATTCACTGGTTTCAGGGTCTTGGGGCAATTGTTTGGGGTGTGATCCGGTCAAGGCTTGGAGACCAATCATCCCCACCGCATAGATATCACTGCTAAAGCGAGGTTTTCCGGCTAATTGTTCATTGGGCATATAGCCGGCTGAACCAATGGCAATCGTCAGCGCCGTTGGTTCATGAGTTTCCACAGGTTGAGTACTGATTTGTTTAACCGCGCCAAAATCAATTAAAACAATTTTATTATCGGATTTGCGTTTGATGATATTGGCGGGTTTGAGATCCCGGTGAATCACTTGATGCTGGTGAACAAATTCCAGAATCATTAAAATCTCTTGTAATAGCCGAATAACAATTGCTTCTTTTAATGGCTTACCCTGGGGTAAAAGTTTAGATAGACTATCACCTTCGATAAACTCTTGGACTAAATAAAATTCTTGATTTTCTTCAAAGTGAGCAAACAGTCGTGGAATTTGCTCATGGTTTCCTAATTTGTACAGAACCTCGGCTTCGGTATTAAATAAACGTCTTGCTGTCTGCAACATCGCCGGATCAGTGGTTTTTGGCTTCAGTTGCTTGACAACACACCAAGGATGACCTGGTAATTGTTGATCTTCTGAGAGAAAGGTGGTTCCAAACCCACCTGCCCCAAGCTGACGAATAACGCGGTAGCGCCCACTAAGTATAAGATCGGTCATGAGAGTTTTATCTAGGTTGTCAGCGTAAGCCATCTGATCCAACGAGACTGCAATTTGCACATTAATCTAACTTTATTGTCGCTGCTAATTCGGCAAGCTAACAATCAATCGGTGTTGAATGCATCACGAATTCCCTCCATGTTCGCTGTTCGCGCCTTTATTCACTCTATGGCATCCTAGCACCCAGTATCGGTCAAAGCGCTTTGTGAACCAACCGATCAGCGCTTCCTTGCTGACATTGGATTCGATAGAGTCCTGCACCCTTCCTTTTTTAGGATAATCGCAATCGGGTGATCATTGAAAGGCTTACTCTATCACCAGGTCTATCACGAGTACCCGATCGAGTATTCCCAGTTTGAGCGATCGCGGTAGCGATTGGTTTGAGTTCAGCCCTTTGCTGGCAATGATCTGGATCACTGATTTTCAGTTTATCCAGAGTAACGGCTAGAAGATTGCTGCTGATATGCCAGATACACCGCCTCAAGAAAGACATTTGCCGTCACCTTTTGAGGTACATTTTCCAGTGAAATGATATCTTTGACCTGAGTTGCCAATTGTCGGCTTAACTGGGTGCGGGCTTCTGCTGTCATCCCGTCACGTCGTTGCAAATACTCTCGAATGACAGCAAAATCATCGGGTAACAAGCGAGATAAATCAGCTTGAGTCTGGAGTTGATTTGCCAGAGTTGTGGCTGATTCCGATACCGAAACGTTGGCGGCGGTAAGGGGTTGTTCTTCCTGAATCACTACGGTTCCAGCAACCCAATCTCCAATTCGCTTTTCGCGTTTGCCTAAAGCGATAAAAAATACTCCCATAAAAAATAAATCATCAACGGGTCGTAGTAAAGCCCGTAACGTCGCTTGCTGGAGTCTCGCAGGTCTGCCATCATCGCGAATGACGCGAATTTTTACATAGCGCTTTCCTGGCGTTTGCCCTTGCCATAAGGTTTCAAAGAAAACAAAGTAACCGACATAGATAAAAAATGAAATTAAGAGTTGGATTGAAACCAACCAAAGCTCTAACTGAGTATCACTGCCGATTAAATCTTCAATAACATCAATAAATTGAATCGATAAAAATACCCACGCAATTAGGAAAATAATTAGAATTAAGCCCCAGACAATATAGTCAATTAACAGGGCATAGGCTCGATTGCCGATTCCGGCGAGGGTGAACTCTAGTTCAACGCTTTCTGGCGTTTGCAGCGTAATTCGGTTAAAAAAGCGCATGGTCAATAGAATTTATCAGTTTAACGTGAATGCCACTGACTGGTATGCTGGTGGGTTGAGCGAAGTCGAAACCCACGATGGCGGACTGACACAGCTAAAATAGTGGATTATATTGGTCGATTTTAGGCGCACAACCTGCGCCCCTACAGTTTATGGATGTAATTCTAATCCACCAAATAAGATGTGCCACGCCACTACCGTATATCATAAGTTTCGGCGATTGATTTATTAATGCTGATTGAGTGTGCTATTCAGTTTAACGTAGCTGCATTCCCAATCCTTCCCGACGACTGCGGAGGTCATAGTAAACCACAGCTTTAATGGCTTGCCAGAAGGGTAAGACTAAAATTCCCCCCACTAAACTAGCAATAAACGAAACTAAATAAACCATCCAGTACAGACTTGATCCAGGTTCAAGTTGTAGGAGAAAAATCTGCGGTGCATAGCCCGTCAGTATCAGAATCGGTAAGGTAACTAAGAATGTAATTAAAACGACTCCTTGAATTCGGAAAGCTGAGTTTTTACTTAACTCCCAACTTCTATCAATACTTTGTTTTCCATTAACTTCCTCTTCAACCGCTAAAGGAACTTCAGCAATCAGCCACCGAGCAAAAAACCAGGTTAATCCACCTAAAAGAATAACCACGGCAATGACTCCACCAAGAATTGTTGCTACGACAGAACCTGTGAATGGATTAGCGAAGAGTCCGCCCAAGACTAAATCGATGATGATGCGGAAAATAACCATCATTAAAACGGCGACAATAGCTAGGGCAATATAGACTAAAACTAATAACAGTCCGACTTGAAATGCCACTCTAAAAAATGACCAATTGCGGTCATTAAGCTGACGGCGAGCGTCACTCATCCGTTCAGGTTGACTGATTAATTCCCCAAATGCTAAACGCGATATTAACGCCGAATTCACCAAATATTTAGACAATCCCCAAATTATCAAGGGTATCCAAATTAAAAAGAGTAACCAAGATGGTAGAAGTGGAGAAGCTATTCCCGACCAAGCTGAAGACAGCAAAAACAAGATTATGTTGGCTGGTGCTAACCATAATGTTGCGATAAGAGCAATACCGAGATACATCTGTAAGTGAGAACGGTAAAGCACCAAGCCAGCGCTAACTACATTACCCACACTCAAGGGTCCCATGGATTGGCGGGGGTCGGGATTCTGGGACATTGGCTAAACATCTCCTGATCGGTGAAATGCTGAATTTAAAGCTATCTTAAGCTAAGTTAGGCAGAATCTTCAGTGAAATTTCATGAATATTCAACGTTGGATTGCGCGGCGAGAACCCAATTGGAAGCGGTTGGATACTCTGTTGCGGCAAGTGGAAAAAAAAGGGTTAAAGTCATTACAGGCGGGGGAAATTAGGGAACTGGCGAGTTTATATCGTTCGGTATCGGCAGATTTAGCCCGGGCGAGAACCAACCCGGTGGGAACTCTCCTGGTGCAAGATTTACAACGGTTGACCTCTCGCGGCTATAACCAAATTTATCAAGGTTCTCGACGTCAGGAATGGCAAGCGGTGTGGCAGTTTTGTCGCTGGGGGTTTCCAGAGGTAGTGCAGCGCACCTGGGGTTACACTGCCATAGCTACAGCAATTTTTTTGGGGGCGGCGCTAGTGGCGTGGTGGTTGGCTTGGACTGATCCGGTGTTTATGTCGCTGGTGGTTCCGGATCACTTGATCGAGAAGGTGCGCGATCGCGGAGAATTATGGATGGGTTCGATTGTGGGTATTGAACCCTTAGCCTCTAGCAATATTATGATTAACAATATTCGCGTCTCCTTTGGCGCGGTTGCAGGTGGCATTACGGCGGGCGCTTATACGATCTTCTTGATGGCATTCAACGGATTGCATATTGGTGCTGTCGCCACCTTAGTCGGTCAAAATAATTTAGCATATCCCTTTTGGGCGTTTGTATTCCCCCATGGTTCCCTGGAACTTCCTGCCATTTTCCTCGCTGGGGGTGCAGGCTTGTTAATCGGTCGAGGAATTCTGTTTCCTGGACAATATCGTCGGGTGGATGCGATTAAAGTGTATGGGTCTCAAGCCGCCCAGTTAGTCTTTGGCATTGTACCCATGCTGATTATTGCTGGGATTATTGAAGGCTTTTTCTCGCCGAGTCCTCTGGTTCCTGATTTGATTAAATATGTGGCTGGCGTGGGACTATTTACCCTGTTTGTCCTTTACGTTACTCGTCCCTTAAGCCCTAATCTGTAAACTTCTACCCTCTGCCTTATATCGCACTACACACAGTTATAATTTCCTTGCCCCTAGCCGCTGGAGTGTGGCTTTCTGGGCATCGGTTAAACCTGTAATCTGAGTAATATTCATTCCTTGATAAGGGGGTTGAGATTTGAGGGTTTTCTGACACTCTCCTGTATTCACATCCCAAATCTTAATCGTTTCATCAGAACTGCCACTCGCTAGGGTTTGACTATTGGCACTCCAGGCGACGAACCCAACCCAATTGCTGTGTCCCAGTAAGGTGTTCAGACATTCATCGGTGTGGGTGTCCCATAGCTTGACAGTTTGGTCATGAGACCCTGTAGCTAGGAGGCGTCCATCGGGATTCCACGCCACTGAGGAGATGGAATTAGTGTGTCCAGACAAGGTTTTGAGGCATTCACCCGTATGGGTATCCCATACCTTAATCGTTTGGTCGGAACTACCAGATGCCAAGGTGCGTCCGTCGGGATTCCAGGTGACTGACCAGATGATATGGTGATGCCCAGACAAGGTTTTCAGGCATTCACCCGTATGAATATCCCATACCTTAATCGTTTGGTCGGAACTACAAGATGCCAAGGTGCGCCCATCAGGACTCCAGGCGACTGACCAGATGATATTACTATGCCCCCGTAAAGTTTTCAGGCATTCACCGGTGTCCGTATCCCATAGTTTTATCGTTTGGTCATAACTCCCCGACGCCAAGATGCGTCCATCGGGACTCCACGCCACAGATGAGACGACACTGGAATGCCCCACCAAGGTTTTCAGGCATTCACCCCTGTCCGCGTCCCACAGCTTGATGGTTTGGTCGGCGCTACCGGACGCCAGAATCGGTTGATTGGGACTCCATACCACTGACCAAACCCAATTACTGTGTCCCTGGAGGGTTTTCAGACATTCACCTGTCGTCGTATCCCAGAGTTTCACGGTTTTATCGTTACTGCTACTGGCAAGGATTTGCCCATCCTGACTCCAGGCGACGGATAAGGCTGAATCCAGATATCCTTGCCAGGTGTTCCAGCATTGACCCGTGCGGGTATCCCAGAGTTTCACCGTTTGGTCAGCGCTACCGGAGGCGAGGGTCTGTTTATCGGGACTCCAGGCGACGGACCAAATCCAATTCCTTTGTCCCTGGAGCGTTTTCAGACATTTCCCGGTGTGAGTATCCCACAGTTTCACGGTTTGGTCATGAGACCCGGAGGCGAGTAGACACCCATCGGGATGCCATGCGATTGACCAAATCCAATCCCGGTGTCCCTGGAGGGTGTTCCGACATTCACCGTTGCGGGTATCCCAGAGTTTGATGGTTTGGTCGGAACTGCTAGAGGCGAGGGTATATCCATCGGGATTCCAGGCGACGGACCAAATCCAATCCTGGTGTCCCTGGAGGGTGTTCTGACAGGTACCGCTGCGGGTATCCCAGAGTTTGATGGTTTGGTCAGCGCTACCGGAAGCGAGATGTCCCTGGGGACTCCAGGCGACTGAACAGACGATATGAGTATGTCCCTGCAACGTGTTCAGGCATTCACCGGTGTGGATATCCCAGAGTTTCACGGTTTGGTCATTACTGCTAGAGGCGAGAATTTGTCCATCGGGATGCCATGCGACGGATAAGACCCAATCCTGGTGTCCCTGGAGCGTTTTTAGACATTTCCCGGTGCGAGTATCCCAGAGTTTAATGGTTTTGTCACTACTGCTAGTGGCGAGGGTGCGTCCATCGGGACTCCATGCCACTGACCAGACTAGATTAGTATGTCCCTGAAGCGTTAACCAGGGTTGACCATCGCTGACGCGCCACAGACGCACGTCTGGAGTATTATCGCCTGTGGCTAACTGTTGACCATCGGGACTGAACGCGGCTGAGACAACACCGCCGAGGGTTTGGGCAAAAACGGATTTATCCAGATGGCAATAGCTGAAGTTGACGCCCGGTAAGGGGGTGGTTTGCAGGTCAGCATGGCGAAGGGTTAAATGAGAAAGGTCATAGTTGGTTAAGTCTAGGGGCAGATTGACGCAGAGGTTCAGTAGGTTCCCCCCACCATACCCCGATAAGCCCAGGGTTGACCGTCGCAGGACTTCTAGGATGTCCTGGATGTGCTGGTGTTGGGCTAAGGTTGACCGGAAGCGGGTCTGGAATGGGTTGGCGATGGGGTGGAGGATGAGTCGGATTTGACTGTCTCGGATATCGTCTTTAACCGTGGTTTTGATGAGGGCGTGGGTGAGAAACAGAGACAGGGTTTTGGTCAGGAGTTCTTGGCTGATGCGATCGATGAAGCGTTCTGTAATATACTCCATAACGACGGGTTGCTGGGTGTAAGTATCAGCTTGTTTCTCGACCAGTGAGCGTCCAGTTAAGGTTTCTAGGGCGTCCCAGAGTTCTGCTTTGGAAACCGGGGGGAGGATATCGGCGGCTAATTCGGTAATTGATGTCCATTCCCGGTTAATCGCCAACCAATACATGATGGTTGTTTCTAAGGGGGAGAGGCGTTCAAATTGTTGGTTGAGGAGGCGACGGATGCCGTTGAAAATTAGGGTATCTTGTTGTAAAAAGTTATCAATTTTGCGCTCAAATAGGTCTTGAATCGAGGTGGCAACGATGTTCAATGCCAGAGGATTGCCGTTATAGTGTTGGATGAGTTGTTGCTTGTCGGTGTCTGTACCTAACAGTCCTTTGGCGGTTAATAATTCCTGGGCTTCTGATTGTAAGCCAGGGAGTCGATAGGTGCGTACTGGTAATTTTACTCCTTCCAGGGCAGCGATTTCTGGGGGCTTTTCGCGGCTGGTGAGGATTAAGCAACTGGTGTGGGCGGTTTGTCCAATGATGCGAAACAGTTCTCCATATCCTTCATAGCCAGTACGATACTCTCCTGGGGAACCGGGCTGTAATAGTGTCTCTAGATTATCCAGGATGATTAAGCAGCGCGAGGTGCGTAAGTATGGCAGGAGTTGTCGGATTTCACCCTGGGTGTCTTGTTGGCAGGAGAGAAATTGGATCAGTTCTTGTAGTAGGGAGGTTAAGGGTGGGGCGTTTCGCAGACTGCGCCAGATGATGCAATCAAATTTAAACTGAACTTGTTGTGCCAGTTTGATGGCTAAAGCGGTTTTGCCGATTCCCCCCATACCTAATACTGTCACAAGACGGCAACGGTCTTGGGTTAGCCATTGTCGCAGGGTGGCAAGTTCGGTGGTGCGTCCGTAGAATTGGGTGACATCCATGGCGTCATCCCAGTCGGCGCGGGGTGGGTTGAGGGGTAGCGGGGGTGGGGTTGTGGGGAAGGGGGGGCTGGGTGAAGTCGCGATTTGCCGCTTGAGTACGGCTTGAACGTTGGTTTTACTGACAGGTTCTCCCCAGGCTTGTCCGAGACGTTTCCAGAGTTTGGGACCGACATCGCGCTTGAGGTAGCTGATGGCATAGCCAGAGGATTCGGCTATCTGTTCATAAGTTTGGTTTTGCAGTGAACCCAGGAGGATGGCGGTCTCGACTTCACTGAGTCCTCTGCCGACTAAGGCACGAATCGTTGCGTTGGCGACTTCTAGGGCTTGATCACTATTCATTTTTTATCACCCATATTCCCACACTTGTGAGCTGATTATACCTGAACTGACCTGAACTTTTTGGGAAACGCCTGTTTTTACAGGATTTCTGATTTTTATCTGAAGTATAGATTTTTTCAATGGGAGGTATGGGCGGGTAAGTTCAGGGGGTTTGGGGGGGTTGACCTGACTTTAGCTGAACTGACTTTTCCCTGGAAGTCCAGAACTTTACTGTAACGACATTTAGGGAAACTTGCATTAATCTAGGCTTTAGCTGTTTATAAACAGACAGAGGAGCAACAATTAGTAATAGGACGAAAAATATACTCACAAAGCACTACTAGTGTTAATGATTTTGAATTTCTATAAAATCGTCGCAACATATTATTGGGCATTTTTATTCATTTAGGTCTTACTATCTTATGGAAAATCAGAAATATTCAATGCCACCAGAAGAAATGGAGGATTCTAATAATGGCACAGATAATGGCACAAATCCAGCCATTAGCTCATCTGATGACGAAAACACTACTAATTCGCCTATCACTCCCTCCACTTTACCCAGCCAAGACTATACTCCATCTGACGAGAGAATAGACACAGACAAAAGACGAATAGATTTAGAGAAAAATCTCACTAAAATTCAACCAAATTCGGGGGTAACTTTTTATTTCAATCATGTCGTCAAAAAATCAGATTCTGATTCTTCCGAAAAAGACTTAGAAGGTACTTTAGAAAAACCCGGAAATTTCTCCATCCGCTATAAAGATAATCCCAACCAGACTGAAGCCCCAGAAGAACAATTTTCCAAGTGGTCTCTATCCAAAAGTGATCAAATTACTACTTTCTATCAGTACCTGTGGCTAGATGACCAGACTTTATTAGTCGGACCTCCCAAAAGTGGATGGCCCAATGGAAAATATATTCACTTTGAATTTGATGAATCCTTACAAGACTATTTAGGCAACAACTTTCTCAATGATGAAGATCAAATTGTAATAGCCTATGTACGTTCCGTAACTGAAATTAAAATTGACTTAGCGGATAAGACTTATTTGCCTTGGGAAAGTGACGACAATATATCAGGCGATCCAAATGATTTTTACGTTCATGTATCTGGTTCAGTTACGGAAAAAGCTGGGTTAGGACATATCAAAAAAATTATACTAAATTTAAAGTCTTATGATGATACATTTACTTATGAGATTTCAGCCGGAAAAAATGGTCACGATCATTTGATAGATAGTGATGATAAGATCAACGTAGGTGGAACGAAATGGACTCCTAATACTAACGATGGTGGAGGAAAATGGGCTATTAATTTACCCCTGAAAGATCCTAAGTATTTAGGGCAAGAAGCGCAAGCTGTTGCTGAGAAACGATATAAATGGCAGATGACGGCTGTAGCCCTTAGTTCAGATGGTGTAGAAACTCATGCACCTAGCCCGAAGATAGTCTATCATGAGATTTATCAGCCTAAGGTAACTCAAGTAATTTGTTACAGGCTGAAAAAAGGAGTAGCTAAACCGAACAAGAGTGATATTTATTATTTTGATGAGAAAAAGAGTAAGCTTATTCAATCGGAATTGAAATTTAATAAAAGTGATCTCGGTAGTTTGAATTCCTTGATTATTTTCCTCAAAGGAGATTTTGCTGACACCACGACATTTCGATATGAAAACAGTTGCCTAAATAATTTTAGCCAAAATTTTGCGGCTGATATTAAGCAATCTGACTATGATGAGCAAGGGAATATTGTTCCTCAGGGTCAGGAAAGAGCCGAGGTACAGCTTCCGGCTTTTACAATTCACAAAAGCGAGACTCCTCACACCTGCATAATTACATTTAGGGCTAAAACAAAAGCGGGTTCATTAGTTATTTTTCATTTACAGTACACTGTACATACAACGGCATTAGAATTACAGGATGTTCGTGCTGTTTCCCTAGATATTGAGTAAAAAATAGAGTGAATCAAGGTAAAGTATTGGATAATTTTAGCTTCTTAAAAAATAGAAATAAATGAACAAAGAAAATCCATTATATAAACAAGAGTCGGGTATATATTGGGGGATGCCAGGGGATGAAATGGTAGAACCAACTGACCTATTGATGCCCTCAGAACAAATGAATTTATCTGAAGATGATCAATCATATAGTTTTGAGCAAAAACAGAAAAATACGGGTAATTTACTAGTCCTATTTGATGAGGATGAAAGTGCAACTGAAGAGGGGATTAAAGCTCTGAATGATTATGGATTTAAAGTGTCTACGGCGACAAACTACTCTCTCGAGTCACATAGCAATGAACATGCTTATATTAGTAAAAAGTTGGGAGTAGCTGTAATCAAAGGTAATGAGCCAGATCTGCGTACTCGTGTTCACTCAATTCAATCTGAAAACCGTAATCTAATTTTAACAATAGAAGATGAACGTTGTGTTTACTCAGATGCTGTAGGAGTTGCACAAAGCGAAATTGAAGTGCAGCTAAGTACATGGGGGTTAAAACAAACCAAAGTCACTGAATCTAAGTACAGTGGTCGTGGGATTCGAGTGGCGATTCTCGATACAGGTTTTGATGTCCGGCATCCTGATTTTACCAATCGGGAGATTATCAAGAAGTCCTTTGTCAGCGACGAGGATGCACATGATAGGCATGGTCATGGTACTCATTGCACAGGTACAGCTTGTGGTTCTCGTAACCCTATTCATGCTTCAGAACGATATGGTATTGCCTACGATGCGGATATTTATATTGGCAAAGTTATGAACGCTAAGGGAGAAGGTACAGATGGATGGACACTGGCAGGTATCAATTGGGCTATCGAGAACGGTTGTCATATTATTTCAATGTCCCTGGGAGCATTCGTTAAGCAAGGGGACGGTTACTCCCAGTGCTTTGAGAAAGTGGCTGAACGGGCGCTGAAACAGGGAACGCTGATTATTGCTGCTGCTGGGAACAATAGCCACCGTGACAAGGGAATTTTTAACGCCGTGAATCATCCAGCCAATTGTCCCTCCATTATGGCAGTAGGTGCTATCAACAGCTATAGAAAAATGGGTTTATTTTCTAATAGAGGCATTAACAAGGAGGGTGGGGAGATTAATATTGTGGGTCCAGGCGTTGGAATCTACTCAAGTTGGCTGCTGCCGACCAAGTATCGTGAACTCAATGGTACGAGCATGGCGACACCCCATGTGGCTGGGATAGCAGCGTTGTTTGCTGAGGCTAACCCGGATGCTAGGGGCAAAGCACTATGGAATTTACTGGTTAACAATACTCAGCATCTGCCCGATCTTAACCAAGCTGATGTCGGTGCTGGATTGGTTCAAGCTCCTTTGACTTGAATATAAGATAATTCTTCACTAATTCGTCGGAAATTTTTACTTTGAGGTAGTAGTCAAGTGTTGTTAGTTGCTTGCTTGGTTGGTGGATGTGTAAGTGGTAGGAAGAATTGGAAATGGCGAATGTAGATTTATTGATCTCAGTCAGCAGCGACTACATCAACCGTATTCCCGATATTGTCGAGAAGCTGCGTTCTATGGGCATGATTAATATCCAGTCAATGGAGGCTATCGGAGTGATCACTGGTTTGTTCGATGAAGAGAAACTTGCAGATATTGCTGCGATTGAGGGAGTGACTCAAGTTGAGCGATCGCAAAAATTGCAAATATCTCCTCCAGAGTCACCCATTCAATAGTCAGGGGTGATACCTCTTGAGGAAGGGCTAATGAGTTAGATTGCTTGCTACTCAGCATTTCGTTTCCACCTCAGTGTGTAATCAAATCAAGGTATTGTGATGCAGCTTACAGATCGAAATGAAACCTCTTTACCGGAAATGCCATCGGTGGACGGAGTGACCAGAGATGGCATTTCCGGTAAAGTCCAACTGTTCCAGAAGCGTGCAGGTCAGTGGAGTTCCTGGCAAAAACTAGGAGGTACCTTGATTTCGTCACCTGCTGTAACGGCTTGGGGCGAAGAGCAAATGGATGTTTTCGCGATTGGTTGGGACAGTCAGCTATACCACAAGCAGTATCGTGACTCAAAGTGGAGTGAGTGGGACAGTCTAGGAGGTCTGTGCATATTTTCACCGGCTGCGGTGTCCCGGGGTGAAAACCAGATCGACGTTTTTGCCATTGGCTTGGATAAACATCTCTATCGCAAGTGGCGGGATGGTTCGTCGAGGTGGAATGACTGGGAAGATTTAGGCGGGATTTGCATTCACGGGGTTGCTGCAACATCTTGGGGAGCAAATCGGATTGACTTGTTTACTGTGGGTACAAATAGCTGTCTGTACCACAGGTCTTTGGAGGGTTCCACTTGGAGTGGTTGGAAACCATTGATGACGAAGGGATATCAGACGCAGTGGCAGACGAACTCGACCTGTATTTATGCACCTGCTGCCGTCTCTGGGGATAAGGGTCGCATCGGCGTTGTCAGTGTGGGGATTCAGAACTTTATCTATTATTCCTGGTGGGATGATTCGTCTGATTTGATTACAGATTGGCAGTATTTAGGAGGTCACTGCTTACATGGGATTGCTGCTGCTTCTGCTTCAAACTACATCAATATTTTCACGATTGGTACAGACAGGGAGGGAACTGATAACCATTTATATCATCTGTCAGGAGATGGATCGAATTGGGGAAGTTGGGAAAGTTTAGGGGGTACTTGTATCTATGCACCAGCAGCAGTGTATCGAGGCAAGAACCGTCTTGATGTTTTTGTGATTGGGACTCGCAATGCCATGTACCAAAAGTCTTGGGTGGCAGATGTAGAGGGAACGACGAGTCCAGGGAATGGTGATAGAGTGGCGGAATTAGACATACCAGCAGTGGCGGAGACGTTGAGGCTAGCGGCGCTATCAGGAGTACCTTTTATAGAAGGGTTGGAGGAAATTGTGGCAGTGCCTAGTGGTTCATCTCGATAGGGAAAATTATCAATGCCGAATATTGATGTTCAAAAAATTATTGAGCAATTGTGGTCATCAATTGGACAATCACAGAACGTTTATGCTCTCTTGGATGCCGCCTGTGATGTATGGATTTATCCAACGTTGAAAGTTCTAGTTCCCAACAGTCGGTATCGCTGTCTCTGTAAAGGGAAATCAACGGAGGATTTAAAAGAGGTTTTGCCGTATTTGGTTCAATTTAAAAAAGAAGAAGACTTCACCTGCAAGTTAATTGAGAGGGGGTGGGCGAAGAGTTTTGTAATTTTCATAGAAGTCTAAGTCATTAAAACTTATTGGCAATTGCCAGCTATTTTTTAATAACAAACCGTGATCGCACACCATAAACCCAACTTACCAACAAGGAGAAAAATATGTCATCAGGAATGGCACAACCCGAAAAAATGGGAAGCAGCCGCAACGAAACCGCTCTTGATAGTTCTGACTCTATAACAAGAGTTATTGAAGATTTGAAGAAGCGTCACACAGAAATTATTGAAAACGTACAAAATCTCAACAGCGAACAACGACGTGCATTAGAGGAGCAACTACATGTATTTCAAGACTTACAAAAGCAACTGGTAAACACACTAGGCTCCAACCTAGGGATATCGAGTCAGGATAATAACCCAGTAACAGTCCAAAATTCAGGGACACAAGGAGCAGCAGAACGAGCTATGAATGTAGCCAGTCGGGTAAAAGATATAGGCTTTGTAGAGTTTACGACTGGACTCATTAACGGCACTTTTGACGCGCTCGTTAGTTCAACCATCAAACAGATAGAGCAGTATTCCCAACTCGTCAAAGAGTTGGCAAAAACTTTTGAGCAGTTTAAGGCAGAGAATGTCGCCGAAGCTGACATCGATACACATCTCGCCAAACGCTATCCAGATGGCACTGGTGGAACTGTTGTACGCGATGACTATGAATTCAAAGACGACGAAGATAATAATGGTAAGAAGGCTAAAGACAAGCTCGAAGAAGTTGTAAACGCTTTGAAGGCAGAAACTAAACTCGATCTTCAAGTTGGAACTGGTAACAAAATCCCAGAAGACGATATTCAAAAAATCCGGGAAAAGCTGAGACGTTCGTTAGCCAAAGACAGATATATGGTTCTGTATGAAATGGTAAAAATGGGATTATCTAGGATTGTAGTCACTGATGGGGAAATCAACACCAAACTCACCTTTAATGTAACTAGCTACGATTCTCAAATAAAGCAGAGAAGCAATTATAACCAAAATTTGAACCGAGTCCACGTTAAAGGTAATGCCGGAGGGCTTTGGTGGAAGGTTGAGGGTGGTCTTGAGAATACTAACCTTAATGTTAATACAGTGAATGAAAGTTCTTCAGAAATTATCACCACAAATACTCAAATGATTGGTGAAGTTAAGCTCCGATTCAAGTCTGATTACTTTCCACTAGCCAAAGAAATTAATTTGCCACCTGATCTTAAAGAAGATTAACCTAGCTCAGAGCAACACTTACAAAAAAAATCGATATGGCTGACCTCACTTTGGGTAGTTTAACCGCCCTAATCTTAAAAGAACTATCCAGCACATTTGAGCAAACAACGAAACGTGCTGACGACTTCAAACGGTATGCTAGTCATGCTGACTTCAACCTTCCCCCAGGACTATTGAGTTGGCATATCAGCGAACTCGAAATCAATCTACCCGTCCATCTACAACTACAACCAGTTCGCCCTCTGTTGGCAACAACAAAGCAGCTAAGAGTCACCTTCCCATCCCCCTTGAGTCCTCCGCCGATTGGTCGCTTAGGAGGCATTCGCATGACCATCCAGCCAGAGCCATTATCGCCTTCTCAAGAATGATTGTGAACAGTGATGAATCTAACTCATCCAGTGATAGCCATCTAAACGAAAACGAAGAATGGGAGCTATCTGATTTGGTCAATGCTATTGCCGTCGAGGTTGAGCTGGCTCAGGATATCCTTTCCCTGAAATCCTACACTCGTGGTATGTCCTTTGCCATTAAGAATCTCAGCCTTGATGTCGAAGTCAAAGTGCGCCGCACCCCTGAGGGCAAACTTTTGTTTCGTAGTGTGGACGCTGACCAAACCAGCGCCACTGTCCTTAAACTAGATTTTGCCCAAGTCATTGAGAGCCAATTGCGCGATGTACGTAAACCTCTCGATGGCATCATATCTGCTGCTAGCGCCAGTAACGGCATATCGGTTGCTAGCTCTAGCAACATTGAGCTAAAGGATTTAGAGGCTATTACCCTCGAACAAATTAAAGCCTTCAATAAGGTTGGACTCCATTCAGTAGATGACCTAGAACGCTATACCCAAACCCTACCAATGATTGCTGAACTAAGCCGCCTCACGGGTATTCCAGAACACCGTATCCGGATGTGGCGACAACTACCCTTTATTACCAAAGTAGAGCCAGAGTCAAAGGTCAAACTACCAGACAGCATAGTTATCCGAGGCGGCAACTTCGGCAAGCAGCAGGGTGAAGTTTGGTTTCAGCAACAAACAGCGGAAAAAATCACAGAAATCTTTGATTGGCAAGAGACAAGCCTAAGGGTAAAAATACCCCCAACCCTAACTGGTACTGGTTTGCTGTATGCGAAGATAGATAATTTGTTTACAAATGTCATTCCATGGAAGAGAGAACCAACCTAAAAAGATGCAACAAAAGTACTAATTAGTAAAAGAATCGCCAATGACAAATATTGATCCTGATAAAATAATTAATTACTTGTGGGGGCAGAAACAATCCCATACAGAAATCTATGCCCTTTTAGATTCTGCTAATGACCCCAAAATTTATGATAAGATTAACCAAATCAACAAGAACGACTATTGTTGCCTTTATCCAGACAAAGTGGCTAAAGTTTTGGCTGAAGTAGCACCCTATCTAGTTAAAGTTAAACTCGATAAACAATCTGACTCATTTATAATTTTTATGCTGACTAATGGGTGGAAAAAAAGTTGGGGCTTATTGCTAGAATCATCTGCGCCGTTAAATAAATTACAGGAGCATTTTCAGGGTTTGCTCAGGGTAAAGGATGAAACAGGTAAATCCTTTTATTTTCGATATTACGATCCGCGTATATTGCGGGTTTATTTACCAACTTGTACTCAAGAAGAGTTAAAAATAGTTTTCGGCTCGTCGGTTATGCGTTATTGGATAGAAAGTGAAAACGGAAATAACATTCTTGAGTTTCCACCTAAGGAAGGTAAATCTTACCTATTTCAATAGCTGCTTAAGAGAATAGCAAAAAAGGCTATAATAATTAGAAAGAGATGCTGATGCTAATACTCCGTAAAGAACAGATAGAGGTGTTTGCTCGTGAACGTCGCCGTCTATTTGAAAAAAAAGTCCTTGCCAAAGTTCGAGAGTTAGCGCCAACTGCCTGTGTACCCTATGAGCCTAGCCGCTTACCAGAACTCATCCACAACAGCATAAACCGTGCAAAGACATTTGGTTTGACGACGGAGTCTCAGATGATGAAATTCATTGCTGTCACGCTGGCACTAAGCGAAAGTTTTGATGAATTACCTCGTTACGCTTGGGCTAAAGAAATTCTTGAGATTCAGCAGTTTAAGGCTGACGAGCGGATAAAACTTCTCTGTGAGGTTGTAAGCCAAGATCTTCCCGAACAAACTAGCTAATCAAGGAGTACCTGATGTTTGCAAATCAATTTTATAATCTGACTCAAAGATCTGAGGGAGCTGACGAGGACATAGATCAAACAGTTATACGTCCCTCTAAAAAACCCAAACTGGAAGAAAAAGATGAATTAAAAGTCACAATTAAAGGTGAACGATACTGTTGCCCTGGAGGGTCGTATTACTATACTGCTTCTGCCAACATTCCAGGAGGTACTTTTACAGCCTGGGGCTGCATACCTAAGGATAGCCAGGCAGTTCAAATGTATAGAACTGAGAAACAATATAAAATTGAATTATTGGCTGTTTCGCAAGTGCCCAAACTTCGCTTATTTGTTAAATACCAACTACCAGAAGGTGAGTCTGCCTTCGGGTCTGCCTTCGGAATAATAGATATTAGTGTGCATGCCCCTGTAAACTACGTAGTCGAGAACTGGGAAATTTTTAAGGGAAAGGTAAAACCAATCATCAGTGAGGAGGGTGTATTCATTGGAACCTATCCGCAGGATGAGAATGCAAATATGCAAGTAGCTAAGCCTTCGGGTAAAAATCGAGACATGGCTCAAAAGGTATTCAATTTGCTGAAGAAGCAATGCTCCGAAGCAACGGGACTTGGGGCGTTATGTATCGGTGCTCAAGTCAAAATTCAAATCCCAAACGACTGCCACGATCGCCAAAACTGTGCTAAACGTCACGAGATTGGTTTTATTCAAATAATAGACGAGGGCAACAAACACCAAACTTATACCAATAGTTTCACACAATTTGAAGTCTACGAGCCACCGCTACCTGCTATCGACCGCTCATCAGAAGACCTTGTATTTTATGATAAACGCCTTGTAATGAGATTTACAGATAATGATAATCAGCAACTCGTTGTACATAGTGACTCGCCGTCTTGGGCAACAGACCTTGGAGCCTATTGGCTGTGGAAATATTCATTTGATTCTAACAATCAAGGTGAGCCCATCGAAGCCACGATAAAAAGTATGAGCTTTTCGCCATCATTCCGTCTGTGGCTGGTTGCTCGCAATAGGGGATTGTACGAAGATGGCAACGACCAAAATAATAATCAACATATGTATGAAAGCCTTAAATTCCTGCGTCAGGTAAATTGGAGTTTTAACTACAAAATAGAAGTGGATCTAAGCAAAACCTGGGACAATGGGCGCGTATATCCTACAAATGATGAACTGATCATGGCAGATCAGTTTCCAGTAGAGAAACCATCAGTTAAGGAACTTTTTGATCCACCTATAGAAGATCGGCGCACACTTAAATTTCTGGAAAACGGTCAACCAGTGGACATCTAACTGATTTTTATGTAGCGCTTCCTATGCTAGTAAGATACAGCTATATCTCCGGTACTAAAAAAAGAGTAGGAAATTTATAGCGGTTTCCGCTGCAATAGGGGACAATATCAATTTCCAACATCTCAGAAATTAGTTTCTTTATTGCTGCTACTGTACTTCATGACATCGGGAATTGCTGTATCTATTTTAAACCTGAACCTAACCATTAACCCAAATCAATTTACAACAGCATAAAATGAAGTAAAAAGCAATGTTAATTATTCGCAAAGAACAACTAGATGTATTCCAAAACAATGCTATTAACAAGTTCTATCAGAAAACCGCAATTCTTTTTAAAAGACTTTATCCTAATCGCACAAATTCTTTGGATGGAGAGGCTCTCATTGATTTCATCAGACGTGGAACAGCCCAGTGCCGAGACTATGGTCTCGAACGTGAGTGCGATATTCAGCAATACATTGGTATCATGTTTATTTTGGGAATCAATTTTAGCAACAAAGTTGAACCAGATTGGGCGAAAGCTATGATGACTAATACATCATATAGCCCAGAAATAAGATTAATCAAGTTTAAGTCATTTGTATTCGATCAAATTAAGAATGGAAAAGAGAGGTAATTATGGGCATACATATTATTTATGTCGATGTGTGGAATAATGACGGATATTCTCAGTGGATGAATTTAAGCGATGCTTCGGCATACAAATTTAAATATGAACCCGAAGATCAACCCTATGAAAACTGGAATGCGAATGATAAACCTCTTATGCAAGATATCCTGCACCACCACGACAGTCTAGGCTGTTCTACAGACACTCTATCCGGGCTACGAAAAGTATATTTATACGGTTTGCTAAGTGATGATTGCCCAGAAAATCCACCAATCTATATTGAAGACCCTTTAGGTAATATTACATTAGGTCAATTAAAACTAACTCCTCTAAATTGGAAAGAAGGTTTAAGTCATCAAATCGACACTATTAATAAATCCCGACAAAATGGAGCCATCATTAAATATGATGCAAGTCTTTACATAACGCTAAAAGTCATAAGCAAAGATCAAGCGTTAAAATATTTTTGGCAGGATGCCCCCAATGATAGTGACGAAGAACTCGTTAAAAACTATAAAAAATTAATTAATGAAACTGCTTTAAATTTTCAAAAATCTTTCACTATTACTAAAAAAATTCCAAAACAGCCAAGAGTAAAAGGAGCGTGGCTGATGCTATCGGACGTTCATCCGTGCAAAAAACTATACAGTCTTTATGTATTTGAACAAAATCATTGCTCAGTTTATGACTTACTTGAAGCTTGTTACACTATTTTTAACTCTACTCAAGCATATAAACTCCACCAAAATGGCTTAGATAAGCTTGAATCATCCAGCCAAAATGTTATTTTAGTTAATCTCGAATCGGAAAACCTAGGGCGGGGGTTTGGAAACAAAGTATTTCTTCAGGATAAGTTTATCAGCGGGGTGCGTTGGGAGAAAGACTCTTGGTATGATAGCCCACTACTTTGCGCTCATAAACGCGATCTAACAGATATCAACTCAGCGATGAAAAGAAAACTGGCAAACTCTGTCTATCAGATTGATGATGAACTCTTTAACTCAAGCGATGATGATGACAATGACCGTAACTATGGCGGCAATTTTACCCTCTGGCCCGATGAAGTTGAAGCAACTCCAAAAATAGACAACTCCTCTCACTCTTATATCTACTCCCCAAAAGTTCCTAAACATCCCAAATCTCCATTTGGGAAAATTATACTTGGCGATTCTAAGCACGGAACTAATAACTGGGGAACTGTTGATAATAATACAAGAGAATTTTTCTTTTCACAGAAGCTACAACCTTGCTTACCTATTGATACTTCTTGGCTGCGCGTCGGACACGTTGATGAAATCCTATCTGTAATCCGAGATAATGACCAAAAATGCCGTCTTGTATACGCTTCTACAGAATTAATGATCGATTTGCTTAATAAGTTAAAACAAGTCAATTCTTACTCTTTGAGCTTTTTCAAAGGGAGCTTTGTTTATCAAGAATATAAAGAAAGACAATTAAGCTATTTCCTGGAAGAATACAAAATAAACTTTAATAGAAAAATTCAAAGAGAAAAACTCTCTCCCACCAAAGAAATCCTTAAAAAATGTCTCAATATTTCATCAGATGAAAAAATTATTCAGATTCCCGTATTTTTTGAAAGTAAGGTTGAGAATGTAGATTATTCTACAAAGTCATTTTCTACTAGGGCGGAAACTATTAATTTAGTCAATATACAAATTATTAACGATCACTTATTGATACCATGCCCATTAGGACCTCGACTATTAGTAAACGATTGCAAAAACATCTTGAGTGATTACTTTGATAATGTAAACATAGAAATTCCAAAAGGATTTTGGCTATGGGTTCCTAAAGGAGTATCATTACAAGCCCTAGCTTTATGCTTCTGTAGTTTAAATAACTCAGAAAAGCAGCAAAAAATTATTGATAAAGTCAAGTCACCAAAAACAAATGACGATAGTTTAAAAAAGATCTGTTCAGAGCTTGTACATAAGCGAAATGAGATGATAACAACTCTTACTCAAGCCTCGGAGAATCAGGAACTGAAATTCAAAGAAGATTATATATTTGAACAGTGGACTCGTGTATGGATTCCTAATGAGCGTGTAGATTTCTTTGAAGAATATCTAAAATTAGCTCTTAAGCCGTTGGGTAAGCCAGTACATTTTGTTAATACGTTACCTTATCATATTGAAGGTGGTGAAATTCATTGCGCTACTAATGCACTACGCCAGTGTCCAACTGAGTGGAATCTATCAAATTATTAGCAACTTGACATTTATAAGGACTACCCTACTTACCAGATTTAATATTAGCAACTAAAAAGTTATATAAATTTAGCTGAAGAGGTTTTCATGTTAGTTATTAGAAAACAGCAAAAAGAGGTACTGCTTGCTGCTTCCAGCAAAGAACCCAAAAATCCCGGCGAAGAATGCCTGCAACAACTAGCGAAAAAAGCTTTAGATTCACTAAATAAAAAAGCTTCAGGCGCTAAAGCGTCAGAGGCGAAGGATTGGTTAATTTTCCGAGACCCGACAACGCAAATTTTCCTAGGTTCACAAAGAGATTCCGCCCTGATGCTGAAGTCGGCGGCAATACATCCGCTTCAACCCCTTGAAAATGTCCATCAGAGAATGGTACGGGAAGTTGGACGGTCAATCGAGAACAGTGACATCCGACAACAGAAAGAACAAGCTAAACTGAATGAATTTTTTCCGTTCGATGCCGGAAATCCGCAGCCAATGACTACAGAGAATGTTGCGGGAGAAGACGATAATTTTTCCACAGATCAACTGCTTACGGCAAGAATGAAACTTGTTAAGATAGTCAGGGTAATTAAAAATGAGATTGCCAATGTAAATAAGCCAAATGATACCATAGATAACAATAAGTTTGCTTCTGTAAAGCAAGAAATGAAAAGTTTAGTAGATGAGTTTGATAAGATTATACAAAGGTTTCAGACTAACGACATAAGCCAAATTCCAATTTTGGACTTGGCGCAAAAATATCTTAACAACAGAAAAAGCGATATAGAAAAAGCTTCTGACTGGCAGTCACTGAAGAAATTATCTTATGATTATCTCTATCCGGCAGTAGAGCTTCTAAACCGTGCCTTGAATGGGCTAGCCCGCGTCCAGATGTTTTACAATATTGAGCCGTTCTATCTATTCCGTCTTCTGGTAGTCTTCAGGCTAGAATCTAACGAAAAAATCAGCGAAGATGATAAAAGAAAAGTAAGTGGAGACCTAACGGGACTACTCAATAACAAACGGGATTGGCTAGAGAACTGGCTGAAACAAAAGCTCCGTGATTTAGATGCTGCCCTCCAAAACGATAAAGATGTCTTTTTCCATTTAAAGGGCGGTAGAGCAGTAGCTTATCTGACGAGAAAGCCGGATAACGGCGAAAATGATTGGGATACTTCAATTGTTATCAACCCACACCTAGAAGCAGATGAGTGGTACAAAAAGTTTAACCAAGTCCACAATCTAGTACTTCAGAAACTAAATGAATTCAAGAGAGAGTTTTTTGTACTCGTTCACGAAAACGCAGATAAATTTAATCAATCATTGTCACTGTCTATCTTAGAAGCCGATAATGTAGATGCAATTGATGAGTACCCAGATGAACATGAACTTGCCGATGACTATGATGAGAGAGATGCAGAACCTCTAAAAACTCTTGTAGTCCTAAATGAGGAAGTAGAGAATGAAAGCCGCATAGATCTGTTTCCGAAATATGTTGCCAACTGCAAAGCAGAACTCATTGACATCGGCATTCCTCGCCGCGATACGATAGAAGCCTTTGAGCAATGGAGCCACACAAAGTCAGAGCTAATCAAAAGGAAGTGGACGGAAGAGATCCCCATTCCCAGTCATCTCTACTATATCGATGAGTATGTGAGGATGATACGCGAAGCTCTTACCAATATGTCATCTTCGATGCCCAAAACCCCCAAAAGGATAAGACGCCTGTATGAAATTCTGGATGGGGGCTATGATGATGGAGATAACAATGAACAATATACCCTGAGCAAACTGATCGATAAAGAATGGAGTAAAATAAACTCCTCTATTTGTCCTAAAGCTGTCCAGATTATCAAGAATAACCAAAACCAAGCTATTAAGCGAGTTCTCACAGTAATACTTCAACAGTTCATGCAGGCTTATGAACTCAACTATAGAGTCGAATTAGCAAGAATATTTGACCAATTTTTCGAGGATAAGAGCAAGGATGTAAAACCTAAGATAGAATATTTGCCCGAACTAGAGCAGGCAATTGATGAAGATGACAAATTTGACGAATCAACGCATAGAAAACTTTTGCAATGGATTGATTTTGCTGAATCAGTATCAACTAAGTTTGAATATCATTTCATAGAAAAGGCTAAATTTTGGGGATTTAGCAAACAATCAGGCGAGAATGGAAAACCGAGAAGAAAAAGCCTAGAATCTTTTGTAAAAGCGCTCTATACGGGGTCTATATTCTCACCAGAACAGGAACTTGAGGTTCAGTTTGTTATAACGGGGAGTTTTGCTGCTTACCTGTATGCTGATTATGCCAGTTCGGATAAGCTGGCAGAACTTGATCCAGTGGATACAATTGAAATGAAACTTCTCTGCTACCCTAAGCGCGACGACATAGACAAGAACCATATGGAGGCTCTATTAAAGCTAGCGCTCAATAAATTTATTTCTGATGATCCCAATCACCAATTCAGTGTGGAATATAGAGAGGGTGGGTTAGCTCTCGTATCCTGGCATAAGGAAGAAACGATTGGGGCCTTTACTTATAAACCACTTGTTGCCAAAATCACCATTGACTCTAAATGGTCGCAACTGGCATTTATTTGGGGCTTTCCTGTCATTTCATTACGCGATCTCATCCGTGAATATGATACGAACTCTGCTGAAGCAGAAGAGTTTGGAGCAAAGCAGCGGCTTAGAAGAACCTCTTCTATTCTTAAAGAAATTCTGACCAAGTATGACTAAATGGGCGTTCATCCATAAGTATAGCGGTACTAATATCATGTCCGGTCAAACACCCCTGAATAAAAACGTCTGCAATCCTTGTTTTTATAGCTTTGCAATTATGGGCAATCGTCAGGATATGATATAAGACAGGTTAGGACATTCTTTACTGCCCGTGAGTTCCCTGTTAAGCAGTTCCCTTTTGGACTAACTGATGTCCTAACCTATCCTCCTAATGCTATATAAGCTCTGCATTTAGATCCATAGCTAAGACGATGGCTTCCGCCTCACCTGGATCTAAATCGGCTTGAAGTACACAAACCTAATTGAAGTCAATTGTAGGGGCGCACCGACGTGCGCCCAGAAAACCACGCCCAGAAAACTACGTCCTGAAAACCCATAACATTAGGGGCTAAAGCCCCTACTACGAACCCAATCTATTCCATCATTTTAGCGGTGTTATACCAAGATTAGGGTTGAGGATGAAAGAGTGCGATCGCTCTTTTCTCTAAGTGCGATCGCCTCACCTCAAGCATACAAGCTATAACCCAAACCCGATTAAGACTCTAGCCATCACGTCCACGCGATCGCATCTATGTATTTCATCATGCAGGTGAGAAGTCAGTTATAGGTTTAACCATGACACCACTGGCGATCATACCATTCCCTTGGCGCTCATCCACTGTCACCACAGGACAATTTAGATTCAGTAGCAACAGATGTATAAAACTAGAAATCAAACTCTCTAGCAATGCTTTCCAAGGGTAAGAAAAGAGACAGTGCTTTATCTTGAAACGGAATAAACTCATGTTTAAGATAAAATTCCTTTGCCAGTAAATCTATTGCATCAACTCTAACCGCAAAAATTCCAATGTCTTGAGCAGCACGAACAATACGATAGAGAGCATCGGCTAAAAGTTCTCCTCCCAAACCTTGTCCCTTAACAGTATTATCAACTGCCAATTTACCAATTAACGTAGCGGGAATTGGATAGGCAGGCATCTTTCGTTGATAAGATTCAGGAAAAGATTCGTACTCAATGACACTAGCGCTGATTGTATAGTAACCATCCACATTTAGTCCCCCTGATGCTGGAATAGCAACAAAGGTTTTGGCAATTCCCTTTTGATGGTTTTGCCGAGCGTATTTCTTGAGATATTCATTGAGAACTCGATAGCCACAGTCAAAAGCATCTCGTTGATATCTTTTCTCAATAGGCAGAACGTCCCATCTCGGCTCACTACTTGTCATACTTGTCCCGAAACTTGTGGATAGTGGCTTTAAGCTTTCCCTTCAGTTGCGGCGGATTTTCCATCACAGACATAAATAACTCGCGATCGCGATTTGACAGAACTAGCCTTTCATGGACATCTATTTCCTGTCTAGCGATGGGAACCAAGTGAAAAAGAGTATAGGCACTTAAAGAAACTCCTTTCAAGGCGGCTGCCCGTTCTAGGAGTTCTTTTTGCTCTTGAGTGACCCTTAAATCAATCCGGCTATCTTTAGGTTGAGAGGTTTCCGGCATCTTTGCTCTCTAGTTCGCTTAATTCACAGTCTAGCTATTCGGGCGGACAATGTCCACACAAGTTACTAACCCGCAGACTGTGACAGCTTGCGTTTTCCCTGAGTGCGATCGCCTCACCTCAAGCATACAAGCCATAACCCAAACCCGATTAAGATTCTAGCCATCACGTCCACGCGATCGCTACCTCTGGAATTCCCCAACCATCCAATCTGCCAACTCTAAACCCAGCACTCTACCAAAACCCCGTTGATTGCGCTTAACCACTATCCCGTTCACACAAAGAGCGATCACAGATCAGGATAGATAAGGTACGATAAAAGCAGATTATAAAAAACTATAACTATGGCTTCGGTATCCAATCAACCAACAAAAATTACCCGTACAGAACGAGGACTGGTCATCGCCGGAACTCGCATCACCCTATACCAATTTATGGACTATATTCATGGGGGATATGCACGATTACTCATCCGACAGTATTTCCCCCAGATTACTGACGAACAGTTTGAGGCAACCATGTCCTACATCGCAGCCAATCGTGCTGAAGTCGAAGCCGAATATCAAATGGTTGTGAAAAATGACGAAGAAATTCGGCAATACTGGGAAGAGCAAAACCGTGAATGCTTCGCTCAAATTGCCCGACTACCGCCGCCACCCGGTCTAGAAAAAGCCTGGGCAAAACTTCAAGCCGCGAAAGCCAAACTTGAATCTAAGTCATGAACTTTCTGATTGACCACAATATTAGGGGGCAGGCACAGCTTTTATTGAATGCTATAGAAAATGAAGGTTGGCTTGATTTGGTGGTGATTCATTTTATCATGTTTGAAGAGATATAGCAATCCTAAATAGATTGTGGCAATTTTCCATACTGAAATATTTTGGGAAAATCGAATATTTGACCATCAGCAAAAAACTTAAATAACCACTTAACTATTTTAAAAGAGCTGCAAAGATGATAAAATTGTCTAATGAAAGTTTTAACTTGCAACCAAATATCTTCGACTGGATTTTGTTCGGGAGCGTTCGGAGCAAATTTCGTACAACTTATCAACCAGTCTTCCTCTGATAAATCTTGATTAATTGTCTTTAAGTATTCTCGAAACTGCTTGGAATCATGGTAAGTTGCACCATCCCAAAATATCGATAATTTTTTTCCGGGTCGTTTCCTTTGTAAATATTCGATGAAATCGATTGTATTTTCGCTGTTTCCACTTTTATATTCTTTGACTATAAACTCTTTGGTTTGATAATCTAAAGCCCCATAATAAGTCTGTCTTTCTTTTTCATTTTTGAGAGGGACTTCTATTCTTGCATCTGTTCTTCCCCACGCATAACCTAACAAATCACCCCACAGCAGATGACATTCGTCAAGCATAAGCACCGTCCGGCTTCCAGCTTCTATTTCCGGTTTCCATTTTTCTAGCCTTGCCTCTATTTCTTTTTTTTTAGCTTTGACTAATTCATCATTTTTAGCCGGATTCTTTTTTTGAGTCTTTTTCCAACTCACTTGAGCCTCTTTAAATAAGCTATAATAACTTTGATTGGACTCAAAAACTACATTATATTGCTCCTGCAAATACTTCTGCAAGTCTGATAATCTTAGATAATCTTGTTCTCTCAACCACTGAATTGTTTGCTCTTTTTCTTCAGATTTTAAGTAACCTGCTCTACCTTTATATTGAAGCTTTAAACTTTCTACACCCTGAAAAAGCGCTTGATTTTTCCATTGGCTGATAAAACTGTGAGAAACTTTTAATAGTTCTTTGACTTCACGATAAGATTTTCCTTCCAAAATCATTTTTACCGCCAAGGCTCTTTTAATTTCTTTGGTCTCTTTTGTCTGATTGATAAAATTAGCCAATTCATCTATAATGTTCATCTTTTGTCTTTTTACTAGGGATGTGTTATTACTATTATATCTGTTGCGACCTATTTAGGGCTGCTATATAGGGGGACAAGACGAATTTTTATACCCTAAAGCTCTAGTGTAATTATTCGACAAAAACACTACGCTAACGTAAATTGATTGAATTTGAAAGTGAGAGTTGCTATTGCCAGGTAAAATAATTCAGTTAAGGATGAAGTAATTGCTCTTTTCCCTAAGTGCGATCGCCTCACCTCAAGCATACAACCCTTAACCCAAACCCGATTAAGACTCTAGCCATCACGTCCACGCGATCGCTAACTCATCGTAACATCCAGACAGTCGTTGAAGTCACAGGAATTCCCCTTTTGCCAATCTACTCACTTGCTGCCTTCAAAAATTTCTTCTATTAACTATTCTGGCATTGTAGGTGATCGCCTGTAGATTGAGAGTGAGGAAGTGCGATCGATCTCTCCTCAACCCAAAACCTTCTCGACTACAATTCAACAATCTAAGCTACAGCAAAACCCGTATACTGTCTCACTCCAGGCTCATGAAATCCTAACACAATCTCTTCCTTCGGAATACCTGCTTCTACTAATTCATTCGCAATCCCATCTTCTGTGCCATCCCGTTGCACCCAAACCTTCCCCTCAATAATATTAACGTGAATCAGACAACCATGAATACGCCTCTTATTCCCCCAACCATAAGAAACAATAATGTATTGGTCTGTTTCTGAGTCAAAAGCGGCTTGATTCTCTACCTCAACATTGGCATAGTCAATATTGATATATCGCTTCAACACAGTGCGAATAATCTGGCGGTAACTCTCTAATCTATCCATTTGACAATTACCTCTTTGTCTGGATCAAAAACTACAATTTTAAGTAATCGCTTCTCTAATAAATACCTGCCGATAACTTCCTCAAATAAATCATAAAAAATTAGTTCACGTATCGCTAGATAAAGAACTCTATCAGGCTCAACCAACTCCAGAGCATTTTCATACAAAATGTATTGTCCTAAAGCATTCCTTAAATCTTCAATTTCCGAAGCACCAATAAAGCTTTTAATTTCCACCGCTATCTTTCGGTCTTGCTTCTGAGCCGCCAGGAATTTTTCAGCCCCCAAGTCTACAAACATATCCTTTTTACCCACTCTCAAGGTAAGAGAATCATGGGTAATTGTCCATTGATCCTTAATCAATGCCTTTTTAACACTATCGTGATAGATATCTTTAGCTGGCACACTGGTTAACCTGAGTACTATAGCTCTACCGTCAGTATAAATAATTTAAACCCACAGTGGCTGATTGCGATTTTACCCTTGGTGTGTCCTCAGACGCCCTAGGTTTTTTAAGTGCGATCGCACTTCCTCAAGCATACAACCCTTAACCCAAACCCGATTAAGATTCTAGCCATCACATCCACGCGATCGCTACCTCTGCAATTCCTCAACTGTCCAATCTGCCAACTCTAAACCTGGCACTTTACAAAAATCCCGTTGATTGCGCGTAACCACTATCCCTTTCACACAAAGAGCGATCGCTGCAATTTTTAAATCCTGTGTACCAACACGTATCCTTTGACGAACTAATTCTGCATAGCAATCGCCAGCTTCTTGGGGAAAAGAGAGCAAATTAATCCTACTAAAAAAATCAAATGTATCGCGTAATTTAGCATAAGCCGATACCAGAGACTCTGCTGAAGTAGCCCTACGAATTCGATTTAGTCGTCCATAAACTTGCTCTTCAAGGGTAATAATTGTCACCGCCATTGTTTGCGGATCAGTGGCATTGACTTGTTGCATCACCAGCGGATGTTCTCTCTGAAAAAGAGAGACATGATCCGTATCTAAAATATACCGAATCAATGAACCTGCTCCTCAGCATCAAGTTGACGGTAATAGTCCTCCTGTTCCCGATCAAGATCATGTCGATAGGCGGCGATATCTGCTAACACGTCCTCAAAGTCAGGATCATCTTTGAACATTCCCGCAAACTTCATCCAAGGATGCTCCGGTTTAGGCAAGTCGATCTCTAAAGAAACAATTTCTGTATTTTGTAAACGTGCTGTTAATAACTTACGCAGTTGCTCCAATGCTTCTGCCTTAGTAGAACCCCGTGCTTGGCAGTCTTGCCAACCTAACACAGTTGCACTTACTCCACCTTCTACTTGGTTTTCAATCAGCACCTCATAACGGTGTTTAGTTGAGGGATGCTTGTCAATCCTTAAAGAATCGATATTCATCGTACTTTTCCAGCCTAACCTATTGTATCCACACTCTTTACCCTATTTTACCCATATCCCTGCCAGCGGAAATCCTAATCTGTTCTCTAAAGGGAGACTGAGATTAACCTGAATTTAGCCGAGAATACAATGAAAAAAAGCTGACTGGGCTAGTTTAGTTGCTTGAATTTTCCACTATTTAGGTTATAATGAAATGTTTTATCCTTTAGAGTTTCCGTTTGTCAGTAATTTTCGGATCGGTTTCGACGTGTTGAGAATGGGGCAAAATCTGAATAGGATAGACATACTCACAGAGAATCCACTCTACTCCAATCACTCAATCGTAAAGGAATAATTTATGGCTTACTTCTGGTATAAGGCATTTCACTTAATTGGCATTGTTGTCTGGTTTGCTGGGTTATTCTACCTGGTGCGTCTGTTTGTCTATCATGCAGAAGCCTCTCAGGAAACAGAACCCGCGCAAACGATTCTGAAAAATCAATATCAAATCATGGAGAAGCGTCTCTACAACATCATTACCACACCGGGAATGGTGGTGACGGTTGCCATGGCAATTGGTTTACTCACGACTGAACCAGAGGTTTTAAAATCCGGTTGGATGCACGCGAAGCTGGGGTTCGTCTTAGTCTTGCTGGCGTATCATTTTTACTGTGGTCGGTTGATGCGACGGTTAGCTTCTGGAGACTGTCAATGGACGGGTCAACAGTTTCGCGCCCTCAATGAAGCGCCGACTGTCCTACTCGTGGCGATTGTTTTACTGGCTGTATTTAAGAATAGTTTACCTACGGATATCACCGCTTGGGGAATCTTTGCTCTGGTGATTGCGATGGCAGCATCAATTCAACTCTATGCGAAAAAACGGAAGCGGGATAAGGAAAAACGTCTGGCAGAAGCCTCCTCAGCAACCAGCGACGAGATGACCGAACAGGTATCTGCTTGAACGATCAATTCAGTAACAGTTTTCTATAGTAGGATACATATCGCTAAGGACAAACCAACTGTGGTGGAGACGTTCTGCCGGAACGTCTCTTCTGGTTAAGAAGAGTAAACATTGGGATTAACAGTTCCTTATCTTTTGTGGAAAACTAACGGGTTTCTGTGGAAAAGTGGCAATATCTGTGGAAAAGTCAGGCTTTTTCCAGGGCTGCTGAGGGGGTTAAAAGGTTATCTGATCCGACTCGTAAGCTGGAGGTTCGACATGAATCAACACGCGCACTGGATTAAAGCGTTCTTCTAATCGATCCTCCACCGCTTCGGTAATTTGGTGGGCGGTTTCCACGTCTTTGGCATCAACAATCAGATGCATTTCCAGAAAGACTTGACGCCCCAAAACGCCACGAGAGGCGATATCGTGGCAGTTGATGACTCCAGGAACTTGGATAACGATCGCTTGAATCGCTTCGGGTGCGATCGCGACTTCATCAACTAACCAGGGTAAGTTATCCGTTAACACTTCCCAGCCACAGCGAAAGACTAACAGGGCGACAGGAAAGGCGAGAATCACATCCAACCACTGAAGTTGGGGCAGATTCCATACTTCTCCTTGCCAAATACCAATCAATCCTAGCAAAACCGTAATCGTTACCCACACATCACTCATCGTATGTTGAGCATCCGCTATCAAAATCGCACTTCCCACCCGCTTCCCCACATTTCTTTCATAGAAGGTAACGAAAATATTCACGCCTAAGACAATCAGCAGTAACCACAACTCTGACACAGAAATCGTGATTGGCGTTAAACCGTTGACAATCCTCTCGATTGTGCTTTTGAGAATTTCAAAACAGGCGATGCCCAAAAACGCCGCAATCCCCAAAGCGCCTACGGCTTCAAACTTCTGATGACCATAGGGATGTTCGCGATCGGGATGAGGAGACGAAAATCGATTCGCCACTAAACCCAAAACATTATTGGCACTATCGGTGACACTGTGCAACGCATCAGCTTGTAAGCTCAAAGATCCGGTTAAAATGCCCACACCGGCTTTCAATACCATCACGAATACATTCAACAGCAGGGTAATCAGCAATACCTTGCGAATTTCAGCGCGTTTGTCTGCTGGCATGATAGTTGCCCTCGATAAGGAATTTCCCCTATCCTTAGTTTAGTCAGGAAAATGACTCAAACTCTTGTCCTTTAATGCTTTTAATTCTCTAAGCTCCCTAAGTTTTTGTCGGCTTCTTGCGAGTTTTTCTAGGAATTGTGTGCCAAAACGTCTCATTCTTTGGTAGATTTTCGGAGGGACTCAATTACCATCTTCTATCAGTAAGCGCTCGTTATTAAGATTTATTGCTCATGGTTCCAGCTCAACTTACCCTCAATCTGGCTCAAGGGTCTGTATCATTCAAATTTACACCGGAAGCTGCCCAAAATTTACAAAAGGCACTTGCCCAACTTGTACAAACTTTAAAAGCTACGGCTCAAGCCCCAGGCAGTACCAGCAAGCCTAGTCCGCAAAAACCAATAGAGTACCAATATACTGGGGACGTTTTCTTGGAAATTTTCTGCAATCCCAATATTTACCCCAGCCCCTTTGCGGCTAAAGTTCTAATCACACTGAGGGATGAACGCATCCGTTTGAGTACGGAAGCTGAACTGACTCGGGTGATTGAGGATGTCAATCAGTATCTCGAACAAGTTGGCTGATGAGTGACCAAAATCAAGAGATCTCCGGCTCCTCGTCCTTGCCTTTCGGCTGGATAGTGTAAAGTATTGTAAAATAAGCAACGGGTCAACTTTATTGACGCTATGAATCCTAACAATATCCAAGACACTTTACAAACTGGCTTTCGTGTATCCTTAGGGGCGACCACTTCCCTCATCGAAAGTCTCCAAGATGAGCAAAAGCGGGAAGAAAACCTGTCCCTGCTCAACTTAGACTTCAACCAACAGGTTGCTGAGTTGTCGAAAAAAGGCGAAAAAACCGAGCAAGAGGCTCAACGCTTGATTGGACAGATATTCAGCCAAATGAACCAACCGACAGACTCAGCTACACCATCAACACCTAGCGATAGCGGTTCAACACCACCAACGGGAACCACGTCTAGAAGTACCCAACAAGAACTTGAAGAACTGACGGTGCAAATTGCTCTGATCCGTACTGAGTTGGAGCAGATGCGTAATCCCGACTCGAGTCAACAATAAGTAGGGCTTACTGCACAACCCGGAAACCCTGATCCATCAATACTTTGAGGCGTATGGACAGTGGATAAAGTGCCAGGAAATGGGGTAGCATCCTTCATAAGTATGGCATCACCTTGCTCAGGGAAAATGTACCCTTGCTCCCCCAGCTCCCCCAGCTTCCCCAGCTCCCCCAGCTTCCCCAGCTCCCCCAGCTCCCCCTCACCTCACCACTTATTCAGCAAGCCCTAGTTAGGGGATCGGTTGTCAGACATTGGTAAGGGCGCATGTCTATGCGCCCCTACATTATTTCAGGTTATCCAAATTTTAATATGCAATTACATTGGTGCTTTGTTAAGCGGTCTCCTTTTTTAAGGGTTGTATCAGGAGCAATAGCTAGGGCTGAAGCCTAATGATGAAAGGGTTTGCCAAACTAAATCCGTACTTGTCCTTGACTCGGCAATTCATCAATGACACAACCAATGACAACGAACCGATAACAAACGTTTACGGAGCAAATTTTGTCCAAGTCCCTATATATAAGCGCCGAGCCAAAATCCCTCTCAACTGAGGCTATCTAATCATTTTCCCATTCTTCGGAACCAATTAAATCACCAATGCGGTCTCTCAGCAAGAAATCGCACAGCTCTAGTTCGCATTCGACACAAACCCATTCGCGAGCGGGAATGTATTGACAAAGAACGTAGATGGGTTGCTGACGGCTGACTACTCCTTTCTCCACGAGTTGACGTGCTTCTTCTTGAATCACATCAATGGAATATCGAATCGAGGGAGTAGAGGGAGCAGAAGGAGTAGAGGGAACGGTTTGAAGGCTCATCGGACTCATAGATATCATCCTGACTAAATATCAAGCTACGTTCTAACTATAAACGAATTTGGCTAGCCTGAAAAGGTATCTCGTTCCGTATAGGAGGTTACAAAGTTATTCAATTTATGAATAAAAATTACCAAAGATAAAAATTATATCCCCATCGGCTAGCTACCGATTACAGGCTGAAACCCTAGTCATGTGGTTAATTTAGGGAATTGACACTCATACCGTCTCTGAGAAAGGGAGCGGGATCGCGGCAAACTAATTAATAAAAGTTAAATAAATTCTGTTAACCCATAACCAGATTCAATCTGATCAAATAATACCTTAAGTGCGATCGCCTGTGCCTCTGGCATCTGTCCGTAGGAGTAAACATAAGGCGTTTGGGCGGGGAGGTGGGGTCGGAACTGTTCTAGGATGTAGGGGCTACCATAAATCACCAATGCCTCTAATATTTGATTTTTTAATAATTGCTGTAGCCAATTCATCGCCACGGTGGTTAATCCAGCCGTATTCCGGAATGGATTACCGCGAATAAAAAGCTGTAGCAGCGTGGGAATCAGCCGATCATTCTCCTCCCTGGATATCCCTGGCGTATGGCGATCCACCCATTGCAATTGGTAGCCAAACTGTTGAGGTAGGATAACGGCTGGAGCATTTCGCCCCAAAACATCACAGGTGAGAATATCATCCACAATGATTAGGTTACGTCCCTGGGAGCTATTGGGGAGCGGTTTTGAGCGCAGGGGAAGGGAACCGCCTACTTGTTGAGAATCGCGGAGGATCTGAGTAACCGTCTGCATTGCCGTCGGTTGAGCGAGATGATTCAGAAATGATAACGGTTGAGAGGGATCACTCCGGCTCACTGGTACTTCTGCACCCCTGCTAATCTTCGCCTTCGCCTGCCAAATTCGTTCAACAGATGCCAGAATGCGATCGCGGGAAATTCGTCCTGCCGTTACCGCCTCACAGATGGCTTGAATCGTGGTTTCTGGATTAACAGGCATCAGTAAAATATCCGCCCCCGCTTCCACCGCTTTTACCGGGGCTTCCGTTGCACCATAGCGATTCGCGATCGCACCCATAATTAAAGCATCGGTGACAATTAACCCTTCAAACCCCAACTCTTGGCGCAGCAGTTGGGTTAAAACTTTTTCGGATAACGTCGCCGGAAATTGCTCATCCAAGCTAGGGATCAGCAGATGAGCCGTCATCACCGCATCCACACCCGCCGCCATCGCCCCTTGAAACGGGGGAAACTCGATTTCGGCTAATCGCGATCGCGAATGAGATAATATCGGTAAATTTAAATGAGAATCGATCGCCGTATCCCCATGACCAGGGAAATGTTTCGCCGTGGTTAACACCGGAGAGTCTTGGGTTCCCCGGATAAACTGACAAGCCAATTGACTCACGGTTTCCGGTGTGTCAGAAAACGCCCGCACATTAATCACCGGGTTTTGCGGGTTATTATTCACATCAACCACAGGGGCGAGAATCCAATTAATCCCAATCGCTAAGGCTTCTTGAGCCGTAATTACCCCCATTTTTCGAGCATGGTTTTGGGCTTTATCCAGACTCTCACAGGCAATCGCCCCAATTGCCATCGGTGGTGGAAACCACGTCGCCCCAGCAAATCGTTGACCGACTCCTTCTTCAATATCAGCAGCAATCAATAAGGGAATTGGGGCATACTCTTGTAATTGTCGCGATCGCAGTGCCAATTCTCCAGCACTCGCACCCAATAAAATCACACCGCCCACGCCCCAATCCTGTATCCAATGCTGCAATTTAGCGGCTGGAGGCTCCCAAGCCGGATACTGAATTTGATGGTCAAACAGGTAGCCAGACGCCCGCACCACAACCATCTGCGCCACCTGCTGCGCCAAGGAGAGAGACTGAATATCGGGTAAGGAATTCATAAGCTGTTCGGCATTTAAACCTTAATGTCAATAATGGTGAAGTCCTTGTAGTGCGAGCATCTTGCTCGCTACTAATACCCAATTTAAATGCATGACAGCTTATCATGTTTGGTTAAATACTTACACGTTGGTACTCTCCCAGGCAGAGGGCAGAGGGCATAAGGCTCCTAGTGCAAGAAGGCAGAAATAATCTGAACAGCTAATATCTCCCCCAGCTCCCCCAGCTTCATCGTGTGGCAAGTTAGACAAACATGATATCACTCGTTTTCTGCCTCAAACTGATCATCGAGTCCCTTACGGCGACGTTCTTGTGAGAGTTGATTCAATAGTGTCAACATACGAGCGCCACGTTCTAAGCCTCGGTCTTCAATAAAGACGACTTCTGGGGTACGACGCAAGCGCACCCGCCGACCTAATTCGCGGCGGACAAAACCCGTAGCTGATTGTAAACCTGCCATCGTTTCCGATTTTGCCTCTTCGGTGCCATAGATTGAGACATAAATTTTGGCATGTTGCAAGTCACCCGAAACATCGACATCGGTAACACTGACCATTCCAGCACCAACACGGTCATCTTTGATATCGTGCAATAACATTTGACTGACTTCCTGCTGAATCAGCGAGGAAACCCTAGACACACGGCGATTTGTAGCCATAACGCCCCCTTTACTAAGTAGTCATTCGTCATTCGTCATTTGTCATTTGTAATCCGCTCCCCCAGCTTCCCCAGCTTCCCCAGCTTCCCCAGCTCCCCCAGCTTCCCCAGCTCCCCCAGCTCCCTCACTCCCTAATCTCCTAAACTGGATTCAGTCCTAGCATGGCACGCAGGGTGAAAACTAGGAACAGAAACGTCCCCCCAACCAGACCCACGAGCGCGATCGCACTCACTGGATTACTCAGGACTGGCTTAAAGCGTTCAAATAAGGCAAAGAAGATGCCCAAGGATATACTAATCAGGTAACGGGGATATCGGCTAATGTTTTGCAAAAAGTCTTTCATTATCTCCTACCTCTAGTTTATTTTGCCTTTTAACTGTACCTTGGAGTTCTCAGACATACCATGGCATGTCTGGAACATGGCTGCGGTTCGCACAGAGGCAGAAATATCTGCCATTATGCACTATATCTTATTTCTCGGAATCTCTAGCTTGAGGTGGTTATTGATTTATAGAAGTAAACTTTTTGATAGAAGCCGCCGCCTCTTCAGGTTTCCCCGATGATGGGAATACTAAAATGCTCTTGATTTTGCTGTTATTTACCAGTTCTTTTAAACGATACAACTGCTGATCAGAAATAGCCACTCCGGCATAATTTTCGGCATAGTCTAGCTCTTGCTGAAAATTGTCGTCGTTATAAACTTGAATAAAAGCTCGATCGACATTCCAGTTTTTCCAATCTGCCGCAAAATAGCGTTTACTCCAATAAGGATTATGATGGCAAAGGTCAAAACTAACGGCTGGGTTAGCTTTCTTCATGTCAGCGATCATTTGCTGAACAAAATTCGTTAAATGGGTTGTGCGATCGACTTTTCCGGGTAAGTCAGCATGATATCCTAAGTAATCATCCCACTGCACAGCATCAATCGTCGGATACTTTTGCACAAACTCAACTAATATCTTTTTGAAAAAAGTCGCTACCTCTGGCAATTCTACATCCAGTAAGTAGTGATCAATACCCGCATAAGTTTTATCTACCCCAGGCACAATCCATCGTTGAGCGATCGCCCTGTCAAATATCGGGCTATTTTTATCAATTTTAATTCCCTTCTCAAAATAAGCGTGAACTTCCATTCCCTGCTTGTGCGCTTCATCAATCAACCACTCTAACCATTGCTCTTGAAACTCATTGGGACAACTGTTGTATCCGAAAGTTTGCTGCATCACCTGACTGGGATACATGGTGCAACCATTGCCCCAAACTCCATGAATAATTGTATTGATTCCTTGAGCGCGATAATAACGGACTCGTTCACGAATCATTTTTTCGGTCGCATTATTCGTGGCTTGATATCGACTTAAATAAATTCCCCTGATTTCCTTTTTCTGCCAAGGTGTTTGAGGGGATGGCGATGGCTGGGGGGTGGTGGGTAATGGTGAAGCTTGGGGATTAGGTGTGGGTGTCTCAGTCGGACTGGGTTCTAGGGGAGAAGCAGCAACCGATGCGCTTGGACTAGGTGTAGAAGTTAAATCAGTTGGGGTTGGGGGTTGAGGATTCGATGGAGTGGGTTGTTGCTGATGTTGTTGATTATTTGGCAAAAATTGGCGGATATTGAGATGAGCAAGTAGAGTGTCTCGCTGCATAAATCCCCAATAACCAACACCCAACAAAACAAGTATTAATGAAATGGGAATAGAAGCACATCCACATCCCTTCTTTTCTTTTTTCGCTGGCATGACAACAAAGCGTAATGGTTTAATGATGACACAGCTTGGAGAAAGAGATTCTGGTTGCAGTTGCTTTAGGGGGTGAGGAGCAACCTGGCTAGAAACCTAGATCCACTTACTCCTAGCTTAACCCATTGCTTCATTTGCTCATTCTCGGTTGCGATCGCGTTCTTCACCCCATTGGGAGAATGTCAGGGAACGTTGAGGAGAGGGTGATCCCACCCAATTGAGTAGAAAGCAATTGTTAATTGATGCAAGGGGGTTGTCCCTACAGTAATGACAAAGGACAAATGACGAATGACAAAGGACAAAATTGTAGCGTTTTGGTTTGGAGAGCCAGATCATCCAGGGTATGGGAAACCGCGTCAGGCTTGGTTTACCAAAAATTTAGCCTTTGATGAAGAAGTGCGATCGCGCTTTTTGAACGAGTATCAACAAGCAGCGACGGGTCAACTCAACCACTGGCAGGAATTGCCTTATAGCTGTCTGGCACTGATTCTACTGTTAGATCAATTTCCCCGCAATATGTTTCGGGGTCAACCTCAAGCCTTTGCTACTGACTCTCAAGCTTTAGCCATCGCCCAACATGCGGTGTCACAGGGTTTTGACCAACAATTGCTCCCGGTACAGCGTTGGTTTATTTATATGCCCTATGAACATAGTGAGAACTTAGCACACCAGCGTCGGTGTGTTGAGTTATTTTCCACACTGAAACATGATCCAGACAGCGCCAGTACGATTGATTACGCCTATCGCCATCTCAAGGTAATTGAACGTTTTGGGCGATTTCCCCATCGTAACCCGATTCTAGGTCGAGAAAGTACACCGGAAGAAGTGGTGTTTCTTAAACAACCCGGTTCCTCATTTTGATCTGCTTTTTGATTGCTGATTGGGGAAGAGGTAATTAGACATGCAAGATTGGTTACATTAATGTGTAGGGGCGGGTTTAGGGATTAACTTTGATCGTTCATATTAACTGGAAGACAAAACCCGCCCTGCCTATAAACGTTATGAATAAGATTATATTGATTGACCAACGAACGGATTAGAGGGCGGGATTGGTTACATTAATGTGTAGGGGCGGGTTTAGGGATTAACTTTTATCGTTCATATTAACTGGAAGACAAAACCCGCCCTGCCTATAAACGTTATGAATAAGATTATATTGATTGACCAACGAACGGATTAGAGGGCGGGATTGGTTACATTAATGTGTAGGGGCGGGTTTAGGGATTAACTTTTATCGTTCATACTAACTAGAAGACAAAACCCGCCCTGCCTATAAACGTTATGAATAAGATTATATTGATTGACCAACGAACGGATTAGAGGGCGGGATTGGTTACATTAATGTGTAGGGGCGGGTTTAGGGATTAACTTTTATCGTTCATACTAACTAGAAGACAAAACCCGCCCTGCCTATAAACGTTATGAATAAGATTATATTGATTGACCAACGAACGGATTAGAGGGCGGGATTGGTTACATTAATGTGTAGGGGCGGGTTTAGGGATTAACTTTTATCGTTCATACTAACTAGAAGACAAAACCCGCCCTGCCTATAAACGTTATGAATAAGATTATATTGATTGACCAACGAACGGATTAGAGGGCGGGATTGGTTACATTAATGTGTAGGGGCGGGTTTAGGGATTAACTTTTATCGTTCATACTAACTGGAAGACAAAACCCGCCCTGCCTATAAACGTTATGAATAAGATTATATTAATTGACCAACGAACGGATTAGAGGGCGGGATTGGTTACATTAATGTGTAGGGGCGGGTTTAGGGATTAACTTTTATCGTTCATACTAACTGGAATACAAAACCCGCCCTGCCTATAAACGTTATGAATAAGATTATATTGATTGACCAACGAACGGATTAGAGGGCGGGATTGGTTACATTAATGTGTAGGGGCGGGTTTAGGGATTAACTTTGATCGTTCCTACTAACTGGAATACAAAACCCGCCCTGCCTATAAACGTTATAAATAAGATTATATTAATTGACCAACGAACGGATTAGAGGGCGGGTTTAGGGATTAACTTTGATCGTTCCTACTAACTAGAATACAAAACCCGCCCTGCCTATAAACGTTATGAATAAGATTATATTAATTGACCGACGAACGGATTAGAGGGCGGGTTTAGGGATTAACTTTGATCGTTCCTACTAACTAGAATACAAAACCCGCCCTGCCTATCAATGTTATAAATAAGATTATATTTATTGACCGAAGAACGGATTAGAGGGCGGGTTTTGACATACATCTTATCGACAGTATCCCAAGTGAACGGCTAAACCCGCCCCTACCGAGGATTTGTAGGAGTAGATGTCCACAGTTTGAGACTTACCGATCGCTTATTTTTTGGGTGACACTGGATCAGGTAATCACAGAGCAAGATTGGTTACATTAATGTGTAGGGGCGGGTTTAGGGATTAACTTTGATCGTTCCTACTAACTAGAATACAAAACCCGCCCTGCCTATAAACGTTATGAATAAGATTATATTTATTGACCGACGAACGGATTAGAGAGCGGGTTTAGGGATTAACTTTGATCGTTCATATTAACTGGAATACAAAACCCGCCCTGCCTATCAATGTTATAAATAAGATTATATTTATTGACCGACGAACAGATTAGAGGGCGGGTTTTGACATACACCTTATCGAAAGTATCCCAAGTGAACGGCTAAACCCGCCCCTACAGCGGATTTATAGGAGTAGATGTCCACAGTTTTAGATTTGCCGATCGCCTATTTTTTGGGTAACACTAGATCAGGTAATCACAGATCAGGATTAAACTATGCTCGTATTTTTTATTCACGGTGTTGCCACATCCAACGTCAGATATGCCGATCCACTACAACGTCTTATTCAGGAAGAGTTTGACCAAATAGGACAATCTCGTCCCCATTTTTATTCTTGTTTTTGGGCAAATGTCCTAAAGGATGTTGGCAAGATATGGAACTGTATTCATCAAGACTTGCAGGAACTTAAGAGAGAATATCCCCAAACTAGCCCAGATGATATTTTCCGCTATCGAGAATTTCGGGAAGGATTTCTATCGGAGTTCGGCGGAGATTTTTTAAGTTACCTAAATCCTGAACGGGGTGTTGCTATCAGAAAGCTAATTGCTCAACAGCTAGCCGATTTTCTGACTAAGAATCCTACAGAAACCGAACTCCATATTATTACTCACTCGCTGGGAAGTGTTATCCTATGGGATATCTTATTTTCCGATAGATTCAGCACTGAAGATCCAGCTCATGATATTCGCGCCGTGATTCATGGCTTAAGCCAATCTGAACCAAGGAGAAAAGTACATCTCAAAAGCATCACAACCATGGGATCACCGATTTTGTTCTTGAATATGATGTTAGAGGTTAGTCCAGATAAACTTAAACAATTTGCAAATTGTGATCAAAACCAACCCCTAAGATGGCGGAATATCATTCATTCCTCAGATTTGGTTGCTTATCCGCTGCGGTCAAGCTTAAATCTTCAACCCTCTGATAACATCTTTTTTCGAGATGAATATATCTCGACTGATGCTAATCTAGCTGAAAAAGCTGCCCGTGCTATTGGTCAATTTGAAGCAGCACTTGCATTAGGTGTCGCTGATGCTCATGGTTCTTATTGGCATTGTTCCCAAACTGCTAATATAATTACGTCTAATATTCTGGGGAGTCAAGGAATTATCCGAGATGTGATTAATCGTTTATATAAAGTTCGCGGTATGACCAAGAAAATGTTGGATTTTACCAAAGATAGTCCGATCGATAGAAGTTTACAGCCGCTCAATTTCACAGATAGTAGTGGAATCCTATACCTCGTTGTCAATCCTCTTCAAGTGCATCATGTTTATGTTTATGATAATAAAAATGACTGTAAATTTGCTGGATATGTTGGTTGGATGGATACTGGGGGATTAAAAGAAGAAGTTGAATGGATTAAAATGAATTTGTGCCAAGTCACGGAATAATCCTTATCCTAAGTATAAAAAGGAGCGCTAAATGACACAACGCCATTTTCCAGGGAGCAAGTTAGCCACAAGATCCAATGATGACGATGATGACGAAGATCTATTTGAGTATTTCTATGATGAGCCGGGGAGTTTACCGGGAACCTTAAGCATTGATGAAGATGCTTGTCCGTCATTTATCGTTTTGATTGACTACAACGAAAGCCACGCCAATCGTGTAACCAATTTAACCGCAGATGCTTGTACTCCTTACCTGACGAGTGACTCCGTATCTTGGCTTGATATTCAGGGGTTAGGTAGTGAAGATATTTTATTAGGCTTGGGGCGAATTGTGGGGTTACATCCCTTGCTATTGGAGGATGTGGTTAATGTTCCGCAGCGCCCCAAAGTGGAGGATTACAGCGACCAGTTATTAATTATAGCCCAGATGGTCATGCCTAAACCCACAGAAGATGGGTTTTGGATTGAGCAAGTGAGTTTTGTCTTAGGGAAATCCTATTTGCTAACGTTTCAGGAGGAACCAGAACGGGATTGTTTTGAACCAGTACGCGCTCGAATTCGGGGACATAAAGGTAAAATACGGCAAGCGGGTGCGGATTATCTGGCGTATACGCTCTTGGATGCGATCATTGATGGGTTTTTTCCAGTGCTGGAAGACTATGGGGAACGCATCGAAGCGTTAGAGGATGAAGTGATTCTCAACCCTAATCACCAAACCCTGGAGAAAATTTACCAGGTTCGGCGGGAATTACTGGCATTACGCCGTTCAATTTGGCCCCAACGCAGTGCGATTAATGCATTAATTCGCGACGGTAGTAATTTGATTAGTTCAGATGTTCGTATTTATCTACGAGACTGTTATGACCACACGATTCAGGTACTTGATATGGTAGAAACCTATCGGGAATTGGCTTCGGGTTTAATGGATGTTTACTTGTCCTCCGTCAGCAATAAAATGAATGAGGTGATGAAAGTCTTGACCATAATGTCAACGGTTTTCATCCCAATCACCTTTATCGCAGGGGTTTATGGGATGAACTTCCAATATATGCCAGAATTAACCTGGCGTTGGGGATACTTTGTCTGTTGGGGCGTGATGATCGCGATCGCGGCGTCTTTATGCTTCTTTTTCTGGCGTCGCGGCTGGTTCGAGGATTCTCGCTTTGCCAAACATGATTAAGGTTGAGTGCTGACGACTAATAACAGATCATGGATTTACTTGCTTTTGTGTATTAATTAGGAGTCTTGGGGTTTATGGATTTTGCCACAGAATTAGCCCGAAATATATTAGTTTTAACCGTTTATTTTATTGTTGTTGCCTTAGTTTTTAACCAAGCCTTTCAGTCCTTAGATAAGCTGGTGAAATTTGAAACCGATGCGGCTCATCTAAATCAAGACTTGTCCAAATATCAGCTAGAGGACTTTCTAGTCGTAAAATTTTCCTTTGCCGATAAATACGAATTGGATGAACTGAAACGATTATCCATGAGTATTGAAAATAAATCCAAAGATGTTTTCGTTGAAATTGATTGGAAACAGTGTTTTATCAGTGATTTCGATAAGCGCATTCGGCGAGCCATCCGCGTAATTCCCGGCAAAAATGAGGCAGCTTCTCAATCACCAAGTACAATTCTTCCGGGTCAAACCCTAAAAGAAGAGATTAGCGATGAAAAGATAGGTTCTCCTCTTGTTTCCCCTAAAAACCTACAAGCAGCGGCTGACAAAAACGACTATTTTTACTTGCGTTTATTCTTAAAGATATCGGAAGCAAATACAAAAGGACGTACCTGCAACCTACGCTGTCAGTTCATCGCCAAAAATCTGTCCTGGCAAAAAGCACTGGTTCTCGCCTTACAACCAAAATAATTACGGTGTTCCGCCCCAATAAATAGCCCACGGCGATTAAAATAGATCACTAAGGAGAGAGTCGGCGCAGGTGGTTGCGGATTCACCCAAGTGGTGAATCTGAGGAAAGTCCGGGCTCCCGAAAGACCAAACTTGCTGGGTAACGCCCAGTGCGGGCAACCGTGAGGATAGTGCCACAGAAACATACCGCCAATTTGTCATTATTCCCTAGTCTGATGTCTATAACCAAGGACATAAGACAAAGGACATACGACAAGTTGGTAAGGGTGCAAAGGTGCGGTAAGAGCGCACCAGCAGCATCGAGAGGTGCTGGCTCGGTAAACCCCGGTTGGGTGCAAGGTCGTTAGGAACTACGGTTGGTCTTTTACCAGTTCCTGCTTCAAGAGCCGCTAGAGGCGTCTGGTAACAGGCGTCCCAGATAGATAACTACCCTCCTAGTGATATAGGAGAACAGAACCCGGCTTACGTCCAACTCTCTCCCTTCTAGTCATAAGTTTATTGTAGGGGTGGGTTTAGGGACTCAAGCTAGCTTGTCACTAATAACTGAACAACAAAACCCGCCCTTATTCATGGACTCCTCCCCATACATAAATGACAGGGGTTTCCGTCTATCCCCTTACCAATCCGTTTTTTCGATGACCATTGACCCCAGACGACAAAAACAACTGCAAAAATTAGTGCAAAAGCTCGGATTACTGGATAATGCGCCTGTTCAATGGGATAAGCTTGACTTGGCGCTGACTCATCCCAGTATGTCCCGTGATGTGAACTATGATCAGTTGGAGTTTGTCGGGGATGCTGTGGTGCGAATGGCTGCCTCAGAGTTATTATTTGAAACCTATCCCAACGCTTCCGTGGGTGACTTTGCGGCAATTCGTTCCGTGTTGGTGAGCGATCGCATCTTGGCTCAATTGGCTCAAGAGTATGGACTGGAGCGATACTTGCTCCTGGCTCCCAGCGCGGCGGCTGATCCTAGGGGTGAGATGTCACGGCTGGCTGACGCCTTTGAAGCGATCGTTGGCGCACTCTATCTGAGTACCCACACCTTAGAATTAATTCGCCCTTGGCTTGATCCTCATTTTCAGCGATTGACTGAAGACATTCTTAAAGATCCCGCCCGCCAAAACTATAAAGATGCTCTGCAAGAATGGACTCAAGCTCACTATAAATCTTTACCCGAATATCGCCTTACCGAAACCAATCCCATTGAGGCAGACGAGAATCGTTTTACTGCCCAAGTTTGGTTTAAAGGTCAACAATTGGGTGAAGGACAAGGACGCTCTAAAAAAGCGGCAGAACAAGCCGCCGCTAAAGCAGCATTGGCTAAAGTGATTGGTGATTAGTCATTTGTCCTTCGTCATTTGTCCTACTCGCTCCCAAAAATAAGCAAGCTACGTCATAGTGACATCAGGGTGATAAACAACGATAATAGTGAAACCCGCCCCTACAGATTCAAAATTTCATGAAGACTAAAATTGCCGTATTGGGAGCCGGACGCTGGGGTACGCATTTGGTGCGGAATTTCGCGTCACATCCAGATGCCCAACTGGTAGCGGTAGTTGATTCCTCTAGGGAACGCTTAACTCAGCTTAAAGAACGATTGAACCTGAATGACAATGTGGTTCTAGCAGACAATTGGCAATCGATACGTTCCCAGATAGAGTGCGATGCGGTTGTAATCGCGACGCCGGCGGTGACTCATTATTCCCTGATTCAAGATGCCCTACAGCAAGGGTTTCATGTGCTAGCAGAAAAGCCGTTGACACTCGATGCGGCTGAATGCCAACAGTTGTCTGATTTAGCCCGTCAACAGCAGCGCCAGTTGATGGTAGATCACACCTATTTATTTCATCCGGCTGTTGAGCAGGGTAAAGCGGTGGTGCAATCTGGATGCTTAGGAGAATTGCGCTATGGCTACGCGGCTCGGACGAATCTAGGACCCGTGCGTCAGGATGTCGATGCGCTGTGGGATTTAGCCATTCATGATATCGCGATCTTCAATACCTGGTTAGGTGAGCAACCTGTGCAAGTTCAAGCCACGGGACGGGTGTGGTTACAACGGCAAGAGGGATCTGTAGGGGCGGGTTTGACCAATAACGTTTCACAAGAAACCGCTAATGTAACTAAACCCGCCCTTCTTGAGAAACATGATTTAGCCGATTTTGTTTACGTTATTTTGACATACCCAACGGGTTTTCAGGCATATATTCACTTATGTTGGCTCAACCCCGATAAACAACGGCGTCTGGGGGTAGTGGGGAGTCAAGGAACATTAATTTTTGATGAGATGGAAAATGATGCGCCCTTAACGCTTCAGCATGGGTATTTTGAGCAAAGTGGAGACGTGTTTACGCCTGGGGGTTTGCGGCGGGAAGTCATCGAAATCGAGCGTCGCGAACCGTTGGCGCAAGTGTGCGATCGCTTTTTGCAGAGCATCCGCGATAATCAACCTGTATCAGTATCTTCAGGCTGGGTGGCGGCTCAACTGGTCAACATCCTCAGTTGTCTATCCCAGTCTCTCCAACAGGGAGGAACACCGATTAAGGTTCCTCAGTTAGCGGAATGATAGATATAGCAGTAGACACATCGATTAGGACTTTCGGCACCATTGTAGAGACGCGCCATGGCGCGTCTCTACATAAATGATGTGTCCTAACCGCTATGGCGGTTGCTATAACTTAAAAAATTGGGTAGGATGTGGGGTGTCGGGAAAAACTTTCGACCTCAATTTTCTCTGTCAATAAGAGTGTCTTCTGGATTATCTTCAGGAAAAACAACATCTTCATACAGCAAAGAAATAGGGCATCGGAAATCAACGCTAGTTAAATACACCTCTAATTCTGTCCCGCTAGTCGTTGTTTCTTCAAGAGAATAAGCTGTCAATTCCCATTTTCCCATCTCATTGAGTCGGTAGCATTCCACGTTCATTTTGTCTGGCTCAATCAGAACATATTCTTTCAAACTATCAATCCGACGGTAATGCCTAAATTTTTTGCCCCGGTCAAAGGCTTCTGTCCCCGGCGACAGGACTTCGACAAGCAAACAGGGATGATAGATAATTTTACGCGATCTTTGGTCTCGCGGATCGCAACTAACCATCACATCTGGATAGTGAAATGGTCCCTGACGTGAAACTCCTACTTTGGCATCTGCCATAAAGACTTTACAGCCTTTACCCCTCAGGTGATTTTTGAGTGCAGATGTCAGATTTACGGCAATAGAGTTATGGGAAAGGGTTCCCCCTGTCATCGCCAAAACCTTGCCATTAATATATTCGTACTTAATGGCTTGTTGTTCTTCCCATTCCAGATACTCTTGAGGAGTTATTCGTTGATTTTGGAGTTGAGCAACCATTGAAAATGTTTTAAATATGACTATAGTAAACTATCAATCCGTTATTAATTTGCCGTTAATCTCGCCAATTGAATCCTGATGTTTAGGCAATTCTGTTGATACTTGTGAGGGTGGCTCACTGTCAAGTTGCTCATCCGTATCCTGTCCCTTTGTTTCAACAAGTGGTAAGCTAATGTTCACCGTCGTTCCCTGACCTTCTCCAGCACTAAAAAGGGTAATTGTCCCCCCCATCAATTCGATCAAGTTGCGGGAAATAGCCAGACCGAGACCTGTACCACCGTACTTGCGCGTGGTTGACCCATCTACCATGACAAAGGGACGAAATAGTTTAGCCTGTTGCACCGGATCAATGCCAATTCCCGTATCTTTAACTGTTACCACAACTTGTGCAGGAAACAACTCTCCAGTTTCATGATTTTCAGTAACTTGTTTATTACTGGGAATCGTGGAGACGCTAGCAACAGATGTAGAATCATCAGCACTCACTAAGGGTTCGGTCTTATCACTGCCTGTTTCAATCTGTGTACTGACTGTAATGCTGCCCGAATCAGTAAACTTTGCCGAGTTACCAATGACATTAATTAGGACTTGCTTCAGTTTAGCGGGATCGGCAATAACGGGAAGTTTTTCATGCAAGTTTTTTGTGTTGAATTCGAGTCCCTTCGATTGAATAGAGACTGCCTGTAAGTGAATCACTTCATCAATCATTTGACGCAGATCGATCAGTTCAACTTCAACGGAAAGTTTCCCTGACTCAAGTTTTGCCAGGTCTAAAACATCATTAATAATGTTCAACAAATGAATAGCCGCTTCATCGGCTCGTTGTAAAAAGTCAAGTTCTTCCTCGCGGTCATCACAGAAACCATCTTTGACCAGTCGCAGGCAACCAATAATACCATTGAGGGGAGTTCTCAGTTCGTGAGATGTTGTAGCGAGAAACTCATTCTTAAGCTGGTTGGCGGCTTGGGCTTCTTTCCAGGCGGCTTCGAGTTCTTCTGCCCAATGTTTGAGGCGCTCAAACATTCCATCCAGGGCTTCGGCTAATTGGTTAATTTCTCGAATTTTGAAGGTATGAGGAATGCGATAATTCGAGTGAAGCTGGGATTCATGCAGGGCGCAATCTCTGAGTTTTTCTAAGGGACGGGCGAGGTCACGGGAAATGTAAATTGTGGCTAAAATACTGGCAGCAATTAAGCCACAGGTGAGGATAAACAGAACTTGGCGGATATCCTGAAGACCGATCAGCGCACTCTCCAAGGGGGTAACAGCGAGAATAATCCATTGCTGGTCAGATTGGTCGCTAATCGGACTTTCAATCGCTGTATAGCCAGCGACATATTCCTGACCATCCAAGGCAAGATGGATAAAGGACTCACGACCTGCGATCGCGTCTTCGACCAGACTCTCAAGTCTTGAAGAATCCAGTTCTTGGTTGATATTGTGTCCCACTTGCTGGGCAATGGGATGCACCAGAATTTTACCCTCTTGGGTAATCACCACGGCTTCACCAGATAGGGAACCCGGCTTAATAGATTTGGATTGGAGTAAGGTTGAGCATAAGCTCAAAGCATATTGGAGTTGACCCTCAGCGTTATAAACGGGCGCACTCAACAGAATCGGGAGTTGAGTTTTGCCTGAGATGGCTTCGGCTTCGTTTGTAGCAGGGGTTGAGGGTGCTAGCGGAGGTAGGACTGTGACCTCTATTTGAGACGGATCTATAGAAACCTCACCTTCCTGACTAGACCATTTTGAGATCACTTGCTGGTTGACGAGTAAGGATTGATTACAGGTACTGCTCACGATATCTTGAGTCTGAATATCACTCAACTGCACGCAATTGACCGGGGTGGGGAGTTGTTGAGCCAGTTGGTTGATAAATTGTTGATAGCCTGTCGATGACTGAGATTGAAAGACTATGGCTTGGCTAGCGGTCAGCAGGTTAGCTTGTAACGCTGAGATCGCCTCTTGAATGCTTTCCCCTTTTCTCACAGCACTTTCGGTTAAATTTTGACGCGCTGTGTCTAGAAGCGTTGAGCGTGCTTTTCTGTAGGTCACATAAACTCCCAAGAGTAACACTGGCACGCTGAGTAACAACAGGCGTGACAGCAAAACACGACGAAAGGAGGATTGACCTGGCTTAGCCATAAGATACGCTGGTGTGATTACAGAAGAAAAGGTGGTAGAAAGAGTAATCGTTAATACAGTTTACGAGTCACGGAGTCTTCCTGAAAACCCCTTATCTCTATCCTAGAACGATTCACAAGCTCTTTAGGGGTTGCTGAATAAGTATGGTGGTGAGGATAGGGAACAGGGAATAGTAAAAAATCTCCTAACCTTGGAGCCTTTTGCGATAGTTACCATTATTTTTCTTGCCCCAGACAACTATGCCAAAAACGTCTGCTATCAATCAACCCCATACCACGGTTGTTCTGGCAATGAGTGCCGATGGCAAGATTGCGGACGTGACGCGATCGCCTGCCCGATTTTCATCGTCTGCGGATCAAGCTCATCTGGAAAGCCAAGTGGCACTGGCGGATGGGGTTTTGTTCGGTGCAGGAACTCTCCGGGCTTATGGTACCACTCGCAGTGTCTCAAATTCCCAGTTACAGCAGCAGCGTAAACAACGGGGCTTACCCATCCAACCAGTGCAGATTGTTTGCTCCCGTCTAGCTCAATTCGATCCACAATTACGCTTTTTTCACCAAAACGTACCCCGTTGGCTGTTGACGACAGAGGCGGGTGCTGAACCCTGGCGGGACAAGTCGGATTATTTTGAGCGGATTTTGGTGGTGAATGCCTCTAGCGATGGGATAAATTGGCATGACGCTTATCAACAGCTCAACCAATTGGGCATCCAACGGCTTGCTGTCTTAGGGGGGGGTAACTTAGTGGCATCTCTACTGGCGGCTGATTTAATCGATGAACTCTGGTTCACAGTTTGTCCCCTGATTTTAGGGGGTGCAGCCGCCCCAACGCCTGTTGAGGGAACTGGCTTTTCTGAGCAATTGGCGAAACGTTTAGAACTTTTGGCGGTTGAGAGGGTTGACCAAGAGTTATTTCTACACTATCGGTTGTCCAGGGAATGAGGAGATGGGGGAGTTGTAGAGACGTTGCATGCAACGTCTCTACAACTTAATTTTGACAATTCATCTCACATTAATCGGTCAAAATAAACTCGGCTATGTTAACTTATGTAAATAACCCCTCAAGCCCTTACCAATGACAAAAGACTAATGACAAATAACGATCCTCACCGTTCATTTTAATCCATGCCGATCTAGACCTAATTATAGATTTTCCCAATGGTTCACCAACCGCAGACTGACTATTCCGTTAACTGGGTTAACCGGATGGCTGATATTCCCCAAGCCGCTTGGGATGCCCTTGCCCAACCCCTGAAAACGCCGTTTCTAGAATGGGACTGGTTGAATAATTTAGAAACATCGGGAAGTGCGACGTCTAAAACCGGATGGTTGCCCCATCACCTAACTATATGGCGAAACCGAGAGCTTATTGCGGCTGCGCCCTTCTATATTAAAGGTCATAGCTATGGAGAATTTGTCTTTGACCACCAATGGGCAGATCTGTCTCATCGTTTAGGCGTTCGCTACTATCCCAAACTGTTAGGGATGACGCCGTTTACTCCAGCAGGCGGTTACCGATTTTTAATTGCACCTGGAGAAGATGAAGATGAACTCACTGAGATTATGGTGAGTGCCATTGATCACTTTTGCGGGAATAACCGGATTAGTGGCTGTCATTTTCTCTTTGTTGACCCTGAATGGCGACAGGTGATGGAACGCCATGGTTTTACAAGCTGGTTGCATCACAGTTATATTTGGCAGAATAAAGGGTTTAGTAGCTTCGATGATTATCTGAGTATCTTTAACGCCAATCAGCGGCGTAATATTAAGCGGGAACGTAAAGCGGTGACTAAAGCCGGACTGTGTTTGGTTCCTTTAGTCGGGGATGATATTCCCAAATCCTTATTTCCCCTGATTTATAACTTCTATAGCAGCACCTGCGATAAGTTTTTTTGGGGCAGTAAGTATCTGACGCGCCAGTTTTTTGAACAGTTGTATCCCGACTATCGTCATCGTGTGGTATTGGTGGCGGCTTATCGAGACGATGATGACCGACATCCCGTGGGGATGTCGTTTTGTATTAATAAGGGTGATCAGTTGTATGGGCGCTATTGGGGCTGTTTTGAGGAATATGATTGCCTGCATTTCGATGCGTGCTATTACACCCCGATAGAATGGGCGATCGCGAATGGGGTTAAGATGTTTGATCCAGGTGCTGGAGGACGCCATAAGCGGCGGCGAGGATTTCCCGCGACACCGAATCACAGTCTGCACCGATTTTATAATCAACGCCTGATGCAAATTTTGCGCCACTATATCGGTGAAGTGAATGAAATGGAACAGGAAGAAATCGACGCGATCAATAATGATTTACCCTTTACAAAACGAGACATTCAATTTTTGGTTCAGGATTAATTGTCACGGGATGATGAATGATGAAAGTATCCCAGTTTTTAACCGAACCTCAGCGCAATTGGCAGGGGTCTTAATTTTTTAATTGCCATAAGATGCTTCTGCTTCCTGCCCTCTGCCTGCTTTAAACGGTCTAAACACGATACTATTCAAGAAGGGACGCATTGAGCCAAGACAAGATGAACCAAACAGTAGAAGACCTGCGTACAATTAATGACAAACTGTCTAAACGGGAAATTGAACTTGATCCCGGTGGATATTTTATTATCTACCTCGACCGGGATGCACGGTTAATTTGTGCCAAACATTTCACCAATGTGATTGATGATCGCGGTTTAGCCGTTGACCCAGAAACCGGGAAACCGATTCCCGCACGAGGTAAGGTTGAACGGACTCATACGACCTTGTTTACAGGTAGAACCGCCAAGGAACTTTGTGTGGTTATTTTTGAGCAAACTCAGCCCTGTCCAGTCACAATGTTGGATCATGCGGCTTATTTAGGACGGGAGTTTATGCGGGCTGAGTTTGCTTTAATTTCTGGACAGGAGTATGTTCAGGATTAGTGCTTTACAGTAAAAGCTTCTGATCATCTCTTAGAGAACAGGGAACACCTCGACCCTTCGACAGGCTCAGGGCATCGCTTACCTCGACTTACTTCGACTTCGCTCAGTAACACGCTCAGTAACACGCTCAGTAACACGCTCAGTAACACGCTCGGTGTGTCACAGGGAACAGTAACAAATGACAAATGACGAACTTAACCAGAGAAGCCCTGATAAAAGAAATAGGTTGCCATCGGTACCACTGTCGCGACAACCAATAGTACAACAACCCAGATGGTCGAGTTTTTGGTGTCAGTTTCTTCTGCGCTGGTAAATGTGCCTTCAACCTGAACCGTTTCTTCTACAACTGGAGGACCGGGATCAGGTTGACCCGATAGCACAGCCACTAAGCGATCGCTAGCCTCTAAAAAAGACTTATTGTACTTGTTACCTTCCCGCAAGGGGACTGTCATTGTTTCCGAGGCGACACTCTCGGCAATGTCGTCTGGCATAATTGACTTGACGTCTTCCCCAGTGACAATGGCAGTATTATTGGTCAGGGTATCGATCAGCAGCAAGGTTTGATTCGCTTGGGCTTCCGGTGTCGGATACCATTTTTTGAATAGGGCTTTAGCAAAGCTGTCTACGGTTTCACCATAGTCTAAACGGCGAACCGTCACAAATCTGACTTCCTTGTCGGTTTTCTGGGCTAAATCTTCCAAGCTTTTGCTCAACTTGCCTTCACTCAGGCGGCTGAGTACGTCGGCTTGATCAATCACCCAGGTTGGTTCACCCGCGTTGACATTGGGCATTTGGTAGACGTTTATAGCGTTGGCAGGTGTAGCCACCAATCCGCTAACTAAAACGCCCAGTAATAGCGGTAGTATTAGACGTTTCAGGTTTTTGTATAGTTGATTGAAGATTTGTCTCATTTACTGACTCTTGAGATGACTGTTTTTTTCAAAATACTACACTCTAGTGAACGACCGACATCTAGCTCATGTCTTGACAGATAACCATAGTTGTGCAACTTAGATTCCTGACTTCTTGGAGAAGTCAGGGGTTTTGGTCGCTGGACGTAGACGATGATTCGCGCCGATTACTCCCTAGAGACACGGCGGTGTTATATCCTTAAGCTATAACTAATTTGATGAAGTTTTTTAAAGGTCTTCCCATATTGTGTCATGGGATTACCCTTCCCTGCTTACAATGTTAAGTCAGGTATTTTTGTAAACATTCAGATTGAGAGGCAATATCTAGATGGCAGATGCAAGAAATATGGAAATGGTAAAACCTTACGGGGGAGACCCTTTTGTGGGTCATTTATCGACTCCGATCAGCGATTCGGCGTTTACCAGAGCGTTCATTGGCAACCTGCCAGCTTACCGCAAAGGGCTATCCCCATTCCTACGCGGCTTGGAAATTGGTATGGCTCATGGTTACTTCTTAGTGGGTCCTGAGGTTGTGTTTGGCGCACTGCGGGATTACCCAGAAGCGCGTTATCTGGGCGGCTTAGTCACCGCTTTGGTTATCGTTCTGCTTGGAACCGCCGGAATGGCAGCTTGGGGATTAGTGTCGCTCAAAAGCGCCGCCGAAAGCGCTCCGGATACAGAACTACTCAAAACGTCTGAAGGCTGGAGTGAATTTGCAGGTGGATTCTTTGTTGGAGGTATGGGAGGCGCTTTCGTGGCTTACTTCCTCCTGGAAAATTTTGAGACAGTGGACGCCATTTTCCGAGGCTTGGTGAATAACTAACCCCATTGGGTTCGTTCATTGGGTAATATTTGTCTTGAACTCTTGTAAATTTAGATAGGACAATTTGACATGACTGGTTCTTATGCAGCTTCGTTCTTACCCTGGATTCTGATTCCCGTCGTTTGTTGGCTGATGCCTGCTGTGCTGATGGGACTTTTGTTTATCCACATTGAAAGTGACGCCTAACCAAGGAGTGTCTCAACCTTGAGTTGATGAGTCGTGTGGGTAGTTGTTTGCCCTGTGAGCAAAACACCCACACGACAAAGTTGCATTAATGGGGAGAACTGGACGTCCTGTCTCTCGGTTTGGACTTGGGTTGAGAATCTTTAACCTTCGGGATGATTACACTTTGACCTCCTAAAGATAATATCTCCTCATACCTTTTGTCACTACTTTGGAGATTACTATGATGGAAAGTGACAACCACAGTGCATTCATCTCTAGTGCAAGAAACTTCAAAACTATACTTTGGATACAGTGACTTGAGATGATTTTCCCACATTTGTTGGATGACTTGACCCAAATAAAATAAGTTATCAATTCCAGCAGATTCTGAACCAGGAAGCAAATCATCAATATGCTGATGGTTCATTACCTGCTCAATCGAGGCAATATTATCTCCGAGTTGTGCTTTCCACTGCTCGTAAATTTCTAAATTAAAGGCTTCTGATAAAAAAATACCTCCCTCATGTTCAACAAAGTCAGGTAAAAAGACTTTGGTGAAGGCTAAAGCAACTTCAATATTAGAGACTCCAGCCAGATAATCCCAGAGAGAAAAATCATCGCCGTTAATTTGTTTCCACTGCTGGAAATCGCTCATCTTATCTGTATTTAAGGATAGGTGCTGGGTTTCCATGATTTTTAAGGTATCTCGTCAGTTATATAAAAATGATTGTAAGCTGTTCGGAATTAAAACCTTACTTAATGTCAAAAAAATGAAAATAATTGTAATGCGAGCATCTTGCTCTCTATCCATTCCCAATTTAAATGCGTGACCGCTTAAGCTTACAGTCCATAGTCCTAGTTAAATCATTGCTAAAAATATGTTTGATAGCTTTATAACTGCTGTATTCTTTGCTGTTTTTTGATTTAATTTTTACTCTTGCTACCAATATAATTACATTGAAAAATATTGGCAATGCCATCCTAGAATAAAGTGTAGTATACTATTATTGAAAGTCAATCTGCTTTCCTTAGAGATTCATCTCACCGTCAAATCGAAGATTACGACGGGAGCCATCTTACCCGATCAACTTAAATTATTTCGTAAGTTACACAAGGAGTTCTCATGAGTAACACGAGTAACTTTCGCCAAGCCATGCGTAATGCTAAGGGTCAAGCCTTAGTCGGACCCAATGTGATAGCCAACGCCCTGCCCTACGTCGGTGGTGGATTAGTTTTAACGGCTGTCGGGACTTATGGTGGTTTGAATGTCCTTACCACCAACCCCGGGTTATTCATGACAACCTTCTGGGTTGCCCTGATTGCTGAATTAGTCCTATTCTTCGTCGCTCGTGGTGTGGCGGAGAAAGGCAATAACAGTGCAGCATTGCCTCTATTGGCGACCTATAGCCTGCTCTCAGGCTACACCCTCAGTGGTATCGTATTTGTTGCCATTGGCACTTCAGGCGTAGGAATTCCAGGGATTGGAATCGCCGCTCTGGGTTGTGGTGTCACTTTTGTTGCTGCCCGTCAAATTGGCTCGAATCTTTCAGACCAAGATGGGATGGCGTTAACCCAAACCGTGCAACTGGGTATCATTGCCTTGTTGGTGGTGTTGGTGGGTCAGCTCGCCTTGAGCTTTTTTGGCGTTTATACCCCTAGCTGGCTAGAAATTGGCATCTCTGGCATTGGCGTTTTACTATTTGTTGGTGCGGCGGTGGTGGATTTCTATATCTTGCCCCGCACCTATCGCAATGATCAGTATCTGCCAGCCGCATTATCGATGTACTTGACCTACATCAACCTGTTTATCTTTATTTTGCGGTTGTTGATTGCCTTTAATCGCGACTAATTGACTCACCTTATCCCACGACTTTTAAGGCGTGGGATACCTGTCATTGGTCTGATGTAATTAAGTTTTCTGATTACAATTGATTAAAGGGAGTAAAGTACCAGCACAAAAAAACATGGAAGTTGTAGAGATTAAACGCGAAGTCGAAACCTTGTCCCTTCGCCTGGGAAAAACCCAGGACTATCTTTGACGTACCTGCACTGACTGCCAAAATTAAAGACTTAGAGCAACAAGCGGCTCAACCGGATTTTTGGGATGACCAAACCTTCGCTCAGCGAACCCTGCAAAAGCTGAATGACCTGAAATTGAATTTGCAGCAGTACCAGCAGTGGAAAAGTAATCTAGAGGATGCAAAAGCGGTTCTGGAATTGCTGGAATTGGAAACCGATGAAGGATTGCTGCAAGAAGCCCAAACCAATGTAGTCAAGCTGAATCGCGAACTTGACCGTTGGGAATTAGAACAGCTACTATCGGGTCCTTATGACGCCAATGGCGCGGTACTGGCGATTAATGCGGGGGCGGGCGGAACAGATGCTCAAGATTGGGCAGAAATGCTGCTGCGAATGTATACCCGTTGGGCAGAAAACCAAGGGTATAAAGTGCAGTTGGCAGAATTCTCGGAAGGAGATGAAGCGGGGATTAAGTCAGCCACCCTAGAAATTCAGGGACTCCGCGCCTATGGCTATTTGAAAGCAGAGAAAGGAACTCACCGACTCGTGCGAATTTCTCCCTATAACGCCAACGGAAAACGGCAAACCAGTTTTGCTGGGGTTGAGGTTATGCCCATCCTGAACGAGGATGTAGACCTAGATATACCTGAAACGGATTTAGAGATTACCACCTCTCGTTCTGGGGGTAAGGGCGGTCAAAATGTCAATAAAGTGGAAACCGCCGTTCGGGTTAAGCATATTCCCACAGACATTGCCGTGCGCTGTACCCAGGAGCGATCGCAGCTACAAAACAAGGAAAAAGCCCTCGCCCTGCTGAAAGCCAAGCTATTGGTGATTGCCCAAGAACAACGCGCTCAGGAAATTGCTGAAATCCGAGGCGATATGGTTGAAGCCGCTTGGGGGAATCAAATTCGCAATTATGTCTTCCACCCTTACCAGTTGGTGAAAGACTTGCGGACGAATGTGGAAACCACAGGCGTTGATGATGTCCTGAATGGGACGCTCGATCCCTTTATCGAAGCCTACCTGCGTCAGGAAAATCAATTGACCTGATCGGTGGAGAGAGGGGAGCAGGGGGAGATGGGGGAGATGAGGAAGTTAACTCAAAACTCTACCTTACCTGTTTCCTGTTCCCTGACGAAGGACAAATGACAAATGACAATTTGTTACATTCTGTAAAGAAAGGCGATAAAATAGTTTTTAGCGTCAAATCACCATTACTGACCATTACTGATGAGTCAATCCTCAACACCCCCGGATACAGCGAAGCCGCCGTTTGCTGAACAGCCAACACCAGCCAACGCCGCTTTGAATGAACCGAAACCCAGTTACGTGAAATTAGCCATGCGTAACATGGTGCGTAAAGGAGGCAAATCCCTACAACACTTTTTTCTAACCAGCGTGGGTTTGTTAGCTGTGCTGATTGGTTTAGCTTACCTGACTCGTTAACGTTCCCATAGCTCATCTCACACCAGAGGCGGCACAAGTGAATATCGAACTAATAGTGCAGGATTGTTTCTTTGAAGCCTCCCAGTCAGCGACTCCGGAAGCTAATTCCCTGACGAACCCAATTTCCACCTCCACTTGGGAACATTGGTTCAGCCAATGGCTAGAAACACTGCACCCCGATAATCCGCCAGCGCCGACGCATGAACTGACACTACGCCTGACTGATGACGCAGAAATTCAGGCACTTAATTCTCAGTTCCGCCACAAAAATCAACCCACTGATGTACTCTCCTTTGCCGCATTAGAGGTAGACTCGCCTCAGATACCTCCAGATATGCAAGCGGCTGAATCAGTCTACCTGGGCGATTTAGTCATTTCAGTGGAAACAGCTTATCGCCAAGCCCAACACCAGGGTCATCCCTTGAGTATAGAGCTGGCTTGGTTAGCAACCCATGGGTTGCTACATCTTTTAGGGTGGGATCATCCGGACGAGGAAAGCTTGCAACGAATGCTAAACCAGCAGCAGGCTTTGCTCCAGATTGTCAACTTGACGTTACCCGTATAATGACACTGGATTCGGTGTCAGTTCATTACTAGCAATGGAATTCAATCCCCATGGTTTATAACAATACTCACTCTCCCAATTCTCAATACTTAGTTCCCGGTTCCCGGTCGATAGTGCATGACTTGTCACTGCAAAATCAGCCAGAGTCTGACCCGAATCAAAGATTTAAACGAGACTTGGCTTGGTGTATTGCCCCAACCCTAATGGTTAGTTTTAAATATGCTTGGGCGGGAGTTCGCTATGCCTTTGTCACCCAACGGAACTTTCGCATTCATACCCTGATTGGCACAGTGGCAATCACTTTGGCGATTTTGTTAGAATTGCCGCCTGTAGAAATTGCGGTAATTGGCTTGACCAGTGGGCTAGTGATGACCCTGGAATTGCTGAATACAGCAGTTGAGGCAGTGGTTGACTTGACGGTTAAACAGTCCTATCATAAGCTGGCAAAAGTTGCCAAAGACTGTGCGGCAGGTGCAGTTCTCATCTCCGCGATCGCAGCCCTACTCGTTGCTGGTTCCCTACTTTTACCGCCCTTGGTGACTCGCATCCTGTTACTGATGCGCTAAGCTATTTTTTTAACCTAAATTAAAGTGTAATGGTTTGTCGTGGTTAGGGTAAGATACCCAGGAGTGTAAATTTTGATTGTTGTCATTGATAACTACGACAGTTTTACCTATAACTTGGTGCAGTATCTAGGGGAACTTGGGTTCACATTTCCGATTGCCACGGATATTCAGGTATACCGCAATGACCAAATTGACCTAGATCAACTGCGCCAATTAAATCCCGATGGGATAGTAATTTCCCCAGGACCCGGACGTCCGGATGATGCCGGGATCTCTTGTGAGTTAATTGACCAACTTGGTGCAACTGTACCCATCTTAGGCGTTTGTCTGGGTCATCAAAGTATTGGTCAAGTCTTTGGCGGAAACATTATCTCAGCCCCCCTGTTGATGCATGGCAAAACCTCGGAAATTTATCATACTGGCGTCGGTGTTTTCCAGAATTTGCCCAATCCCTTTGTCGCCACTCGATATCACAGTCTAGTAATTGAGCGAGACACCTGTCCAGAGGCGCTGGAAATTACTGCTTGGGTAGAAGATGGCACAATTATGGGGGTGAGACACCGGAACTATCCCCATCTTCAAGGCGTCCAATTTCATCCAGAGAGTGTTTTGACCGATTGCGGTAAACAGTTATTGCAAAATTTCTTAGTTTCTCTTCCAGCATCGACTCAAAACCCAATGGTTCTAGCTTAAGTTTGAGGAGTATTGATTAACTAACGATGAAACGGCGACAGTTGATGCGCTACGTGGGTGCAGGGGTGCTTGGCACTTTGGGAACGACATTGGCTTCACAATTTCAGTTGGCTGAGGCGCAGTCGGCGAGTGGAACACTGACAGTTAAGTGGTTAGGACATACCTGTTTTTTGTTTACAGGTGGAGGGATGCGGATTTTGGTGAATCCGTTTCGGACAGTCGGGTGTACCGCAGGTTATCGTCCGCCAAAAGTGGAGTCGGATTTGGTTTTAATTAGTTCTCAGTTGTTGGATGAAGGTGCGGCTGAGGGATTGCCAGGAAATCCGCGTATTTTGTTTCAACCGGGAGTTTATCAGATTGGGGGGATTCGATTCCAAGGAATTAGCATTCCTCATGATCGCTACGGGGGACGCCGATTGGGAAATAATGTGGCATGGCAATGGGAGCAAAGTGGGATTAAACTTCTCCATTTAGGTGGCGCAGCTGCACCGATTGAAATTGAGCAGAAAATTCTCATGGGGCGTCCGGATGTGGCATTTGTGCCTGTGGGCGGCAGTATTAAAGCCTATAATCCGAGGGAGGCGAAAGACGCGATCGCGGTGTTGAATCCGAAGATGGTCATCCCAACTCATTTCCGTACTCAAGCCGCTGATGAAACCTGTCAGGGCGACTATGGGATTGAACCCGTGGATGAGTTTTTAACGGTGATGGAGGGAATGCCTGTAAGTCGGGTGAACAGCGATATGCTGACGTTGAAACCCTCAGATTTGCCCCAGGATGGTGCGATGATTAAAGTGTTGAGTTATCGATTCTAATTATTGCACTCAGTCGGGGCGGGTTTAGTCGAATCTGGGTTAGGTAAAAAACGATAATGGTAAAACCCGCCCCTACATAGGGCTTAGGCTTTTGATCAATTCATATTTTGTGGGTCTGTATCATATATAATTTCTCCAGATATATCTAGTGGTAGAATATCAGCAACTCGACATAGCCTTGTCTGTTATCGTTCTGTGTCTGTCAAACTCGCTAGCAGTCGCTCGTGGAGCGGATACCGAAAAACTCAAACCTGTGCCAGTGCCTACCACAGCATATTCTAAGCTAAAACCGACGACCTCCAGCTCCCTGGCACAAGCTTCTACAACCCCATCTCCACAACAACCATCTACTCCATCTAAACCGAGTGAATCAGAACCAGAAGTGTTAATATCTGAGGTTATAGTCACGGGGGTAGAAGGTCAAATTAAAGATATAATTTACGCAGCCATTGAGACTAAACCAGGAACTATCTTTAACCAGTCTAAAGTACAAGCAGATGCAGGAATTATCTATTCTTATGGCACTTTCTCAGATGTCCGATGGGTGCTGCAAGATACAAGGCTGACGTTTGAGGTAAAGCTTAATCCAGTGTTACGCTCGGTGGAAATTGTTGGAACCCCAACTCCACCTCAGAATTTTATTGACAGTATTTTCTCTGAGCAGTATGGTGTAGTATTAGCATGGCAATCCTTAGCAAGAGAAATTGAGAGATTAAACCAATGGTATCAAAAAAGTGACTATTTTTTTGCTCGTGTGGTGGAAAGTCAGCCAATAATTATGCAGCCACAAGTCACGGAAGATGGCACGGTTATGTTGACGGTTTCAGAAGGTAAAATCAAGGATATTCAGGTTCGATTCCTTGGCACAAAGGGGGAAATAAGAGATGAGCAAGGTAAGCCTATTTCTGGTAAAATACCCATTTCTACAATTTTACAGGCAATGGAATCAAAGCCTGGACAGGTGTTTAGGCGAGATCGACTTGCTAGCGATCTGCAAAGAATATTTGGGTTAGGTTTTTTTGAAGATGTGCGAGTCTCATTGGACTATGAACAAGACTCTAATCAAGTCTCTGTAGAGATAGATGTTATTGAGAAACCAGATGAAAAATCTTTAGAAGAGTTAGGAATAACACCCGCATTACGACAACAAGCGATCGCATCTGATGTAACTAGATCGCTTGGTGAGATATACTTCGACTGGGAAGACTATCAAAAGGCACAAGTTAAGTTCCAAGAAGTGCTGCAAATCTACCGAGCGACTAACGAAAAAAACAGACAGGCTATAACGCTTAATCGTATTGGTCGCGTCCACGATGCAGTAAAAGAGTATCCGGAGGCAATTGCTAACTATCAAGAAGCTTTGCAAACTTTAGAGTCTATAGAAAATCTCGTTGAGCAAGCCGGAGTTCTTAACAACCTGAGCAACACTCATGATGAGCTTGGTGATTTATACAAGGATATGGGAAATATGTCAGCTTCTCGACAGGAGTATCAATTAGCACTCGAATATCGCCGAAAGTCGCTATCACTCTTCCAAGAATTGAAGACTATACCTCCTGAAGTAGAAGCCGGGGTTTTTCTTAATACTATTGGACTTCTTTACAATGACTTAAAAAATTATCAACAAGCGCATGATATCTACCAGCAAGCACTGCGGTTAGTACAGACGACTGAGCAGCAACCAAATCAAGTTGCCTACCCATACGATACATTTGATGATATTACAGCTAATTCAAAACTTTTTTCGGACATAAACTTCCTGAAAGGAATGATTCTTTTTAATATGGGTAATACCTATCAACGTTCGGGTAATTACCAGCAAGCAATATATGCATTTCATACTTCTTTATCGCTAATGCAATCCGCTAGACAGACTTATGAAAGACAAGGGTTTCCAGAATTTCCTAAAGATTCAAGGGCTTGGGTCCTAATGTTCGAGAGTTGGTCAGCAGGTTACCTTGGTATAACTTACGCAAATGTAAGAGAACCTCAATTAGCACAAAAGTATCGTGAAGAAGCACTGAAAGTAGCATCAAAAATTGGGGTAAATGCTGTAGAAAATTTTACTCGTAACTTCTTCACCTCCTTCTCGTCTGACCCAAACTTGGATGAAGTTGAATCTATTAGACAATCACGTTCATTTTGGACGTCTTTTGGAACTCAAGGGGAAACAATTTGGCAGATTTATCTTGCTGATACACTCGCTGAATCTGAGGAAATGAATGATAAGCAGCAGGCACTTGATTTGTATAACCAAGCACTTTCTCAAATACAAGAAAATAAAGAGTTTTTACGAGCTAATACACTCAATTCCGTTGGTAAATTACTTATAGATATAGGAAACCCCCAAGAGGCAATCACCTGGCATCAACAAGCTTTGAACTTATTGCAAAAGCTCAAGAATAGCCGTGGAGAAGCGGCAACACTTTCGTTGCTTGGGAATGCATTCTCTAACCTAAAACAGTATGACCAAGCTCTTGCTTTCTATAATCAAGCATTGCAAATGCAGCGAGAATTGCAGGATAGTTCAGGAGAAGCTGATACTCGTTATGGCATTGCATCCCTCGAACGTAGTCGGGGAAATTTCATCCAAGCTCGGAATGAAATAGAAGCAGCTATTAAAATTGTCGAATCAAAGCCCAAAGAGACTGAAACTGGTGCTGGTGTTAGTTTTAGAATTGAATCTTTAACTGAGGATTTTAGAAATTCTGTCTCCGGTCAGTTGACAGGTACAAGCTACACAGAAATTATCGATGCTCAACCCCTTGAACTCAACAGTAGTGACTATGGGTCATACATCAACCTAGCTTCCTACCTTGAGAGTAAACAGAGATACTACGAGTTCTACATTGACTTGTTGATGCAACAACATCAGAAGCATCCAGAGCGGGGATACGATAGAGAAGCTCTGGAACTCAGTGAACGCTCTCGCGGACGCAGCCTTCAAACCTTTGTTAATGCAGCAACAATCAACAATGAAACTCAGGCTCAAACGCTTGCTGAACAAAACGCTGTGGCGTTAAATCAGCCCCTGAAATTTGTAGAAATTCAACAGTTACTTGATCAGGATACGTTACTGCTAGAGTATTTTCTGGGTAAGGAACGTAGCTACTTGTGGGTTGTATCTAGAGATGAGCAATCAAATACTAGCACCATCAAGAGTTATGTGCTACCTAAAGGCAAAGACATTGAACAAGTAGCACGGCGTTTCTATGACTTCTTGACTGTACCCAGTTTGCGAGTTAGACCGAATAAAACAGCCCAAGCTGGAATAAAACTCAGTGAGATGATTCTCGCTCCCGCTCGTGAGCAACTTAAACAACAGCGTTTGTTAATTGCAGCCGATGGCATTCTCCAATACATCCCCTTTAGTGCTTTACCAATTCCTCAGGCTGATCAGACGCTAGATCCTGAAAATATTGCGGCTTCAACTCAACCCTTGCTGGTAAATCATGAAGTTGTCAATCTCCCCTCCGCATCAGTTCTGGCTCTGATTCGCCAACGTCAAGGAACTCGTCATCCCGCGCCTCAAGAATTAGCGGTATTTGCTGACCCCGTTTTCGATCTAGAGGACAAGCGATTGGTGATAAACTCTGATCAGATGGCTCCACAATTCCAGCTATTTTCTTCAGCACTAACGGCATCAACGGGAACCCATTCAAATCCTAACCTTCCTGGTATTATTCAACTCTACCCGCGATTACCAGGAACCCGTGAATCGGCAGAACAGATTCTGGCTTTTGTTCCCGAATCGGAGCGACGACAATTGTTTGATTTCGATGCCAATCTGGAAAATGCGGCTAGTCCAGAATTGCAGCAGTATAACATTGTTCATTTTGACACCCACGGTATTCTAGATAGTCAGAATCCTGAAAAGTCTGGTGTGGTTTTGTCAGGAGTTAATCGAGAGGGTGAATGGCAAATGGGATTGCTTTCCCCTAGACTGGTTTTTAATCTACAGTTACCTGCCGAGCTGATTGTTTTGAGCGGTTGTCGTACTGGCTTAGGTAAACAAGTCAAGGGAGAAGGGCTGGTTGGTTTAACCAGCAGCTTCATGTATGCGGGAGCCGAGCGGGTAGTTGTGAGTCTGTGGAGTGTTGAAGATCGGGCAACCTCTGAACTAATGACTCGGTTCTATCAAGGTATATTTCAGGAGCAACTCCCAGTTGCCAAAGCACTGAGAAAAGCTCAACTTTCTATGTTACAAGATCCCCAATGGCAACTTCCTTACTACTGGGCAGCTTTTACGCTACAAGGAGAGTGGAATTGATACCGAGTTGCGCTCTTTCCGTAGTAGAGAGGAAGATCAGGGACGTAGGGGCGGGTTTTACAGATAACATTTTGCCACATACTGATAACTTAACTAAACCCGCCCTTCTAATACCATGAGAATTGGTATAAGGAAGCTTGGTAGGAGTTGAGCTAATTTTGTCCAGATTAATTGGGTAGAGAATAGGTAGTCCAAGACGGTGAAATAGTCTCAGGTAAGCCAATAGTTTGTAATAAATCCTGCCAGTCATCCTGTAGCTCCTGCTGCTGAGGATGGGTGCGTTGAAGCTGAGCTAAAAGGGTGAGTGTTTCATACCACAATCCTTGATCGGCATAGGCAAAGAGCAAGGCTTTATCGGTAGCTGTTTGTAACTGATTGCTCAAGGCAAGATTGACAGGAACTCGCTCGATCCAACCGTTAACCGTTGCATCAGCCGAGCGATTAGCTGGGTTACAAATCACAGAAAACACCCAACGGTACTGCTCACCTTCTTTTAGCGGTGGTATCGTTTGGGGCAGTTGCAGGCTGACAATTCCTGATGGTTGGGTCAAGGGAAACGTCGTAGCATAGACATCATCCTCATTTTCATCAATCAAAACAAACTCAGCATTACGCTGGGATCGGGGAAAATAGGGAACATAAAACCAAAAGGACGGACGTTCAGAAATAGTTGGCTCAACAAAGGGTATTCCAGCATCAGTCGCCGGAACCAACGCAGTTAGAGGTTGATCGACATTAGGACAGCGATCGCGCACGGCTCCGCCTCGGTGACGTCCCGTTGGGGTTCCTCCAGAACGAGTACCCAAGAAAAACCGTTTGATTTTGGCAATCAACCCTGAGCGACGCTGTGATTGTGCTTGAGTCGGTGGAATAAAAACCAGTAGGTTAGTCAGGATGGAGACTAAGACTAAAGGGAGAATTACCTTAGTCGCTAACTTCAGTTTCGTCATGATTGGTGAGGTAGACGTGCGGTGCGATCGCGGGATAGGAAAGCCATATATTTGACGATTCCACTGGTACCGACTAAAGCCAGTGCCGATGGAATCAATGGTATCCAAAGATTACCAACTGTTAAACTGATCAAGCAAGTCAAATATAATACGAGAACTCCGCCGCCTGTGGCGATTCCCAAGTGCTTGGGCGATCGCAGGTAGCCTGCCAAAATACCGCCGACGAAAGACCAGCCGCCAATCCAGAGAATTTCTATATACTGTGACCAGACTTGTAAGAGAGGTCGGCTATCGAGTACAGCACTGAGAATTTGACTGATCATGTGAGCATGTACGATGATGCCAGGAATCGTACCATAGGGTGTAGACCAATTATCGTGAATCCCTTGAGTCGCCGTTACACCAATCAAAACAATTTTGTCATGCACATCTTCTGGATCAAATTGATTATTTAAAACTTGTTCCAGGGTCAAGCGTTTAGCCACATTTGCTGCTCCAGAACCCGTAGCACGGTAATTCAGCAACACTTGAAAACCATCAGCATTCACATCCTGATAACCGCCAGTAAAGGGTTGTAGTTTTTGGAAGAGGATACCACCCAGTTGCAGATTCTTCCCCGATCGGAACGGATTGTGATACTCGCTGTTTTTTCCCGGCTCTAATTGCAAATAACGATGTGCCAGCAACAAGCTAAACGAGCGTTCTGTCCGACAAGCCGAACCGGGTAAGGGTTCTAAAGCCATAAGATGCCGACGCACGGTATTGTCAATGTCTACGACAAAATCGCTGAAACCAATACGTTCTGGTGCTAATTCCTTGGGTGGATCAATACCCGGTGCAATTTTTTTACCGTGCTGGTCGGTTTCAGGTACTTTACAGACTGCATAAAAGTGGTTTTGTCCCATATTTTCCACTAACCCTGGCACAGTGGGATCAGCAGGAAAGTCACGATATAAATCCAAACCAATTAATCGAGGTTTATGCGGCTCTAGCCTGTCCAGAAGGCGGTTGAGCGACGGATCTGCCAACGTTCCTTGTCCTTTCTCCTGACGACTATTTTGCGCCAGAATATCATTGTCAGTAATTTCGACAATTAACAAGCGTGAATCCACACCTTCATCCCCTCGGAGTTGCATCAGGTGGTCAAACGCTTTTAATTCCAACCATTCCAACTGACCAAAAAAGCGTAACCCAATCAACGTACCCGTTACCATTAGACTGATTGTTAGTATAGTCCGGAGACTCAAACCACTGAGCCAGACTGGGTGAACTGGTTTAACTAACCCTGGTAATGGTGGTGTTGGCAACGGAGGTGGTGCAACCAACTGATCCACCGGATTAGATGTTAACGCGATCGGCGAAGCGATAGTATTGGACGCAGCAAATAGCTGTCCACCTTGATTATCTTGCCAGCGCAAGTAGAGAACCGGACGATACCACTGATTGCCTTCAGCCCCCATTGCTTCTCGTCCCTGACTTACTGCTATTGCCAGAGAGTTTTTCTGTCCCAGAGAGCGATAAAACTGCTCGGCAAACTTGGTTGCACTCTGAACACTAACGGAATACTGCATGGCTACCACCGCAGGTATCCGGTGACCGATCAAATTTTGAGCTGTGCCATTAAATACAGAGTCTCCGGCGACTGCCATTCCAGATTGACAAGCACTGAGTACCGTTAAGGCCACCCTTGAAGATTGGCGATCGCTATCTGTAAAGCTTGACAGATGCAACATCGCGCCCAGTTCTTTGGCACTAACATAATCGGGTTGACCCTGCTCATCCTCAAAAACCATGTACCCTTGGGCTTCAGGTAAGGCTGTATTGCACACTCGGCATCGATCAGCTTTGATTCCTTTATGGATCGTGCCACACTGCTCATTTAGACAACGTTTACCAAATAGACCATGACCATCAAAATGTAATACATGAGGAGCTTCTGCTCCCCGATGTTCGGTTAAATAGGCTCGTAGCTGATTCTGGGTAGCACGTTCGAGTTTAAACAGGCGAATATGTCCTGTTTGTTGGGCATTCTGGAGTCCCTGATAAATGGCTTGCTGTTCTTGGGTAGAAAGTTGTTTCAATCCTTCGTCAGGATCGAAAGCAGCCGATGAAACCAGCAAGACATTCATTTGTTCAACTGGCGGTAAATTAGGCGGAACGGTGTCATGGGCAATATAGCGAGAAAACGTAACCTGGTAATGGGCTAAAAATCGTTGCCCGTCATGGATCAATTCCCAGGGATAATCTGCCAGCCTCAAGCGCTGCACCGAATCTGCTTCAAACTTAAACTGGATATGCAGTTGGGTATTTTTGCCCTCAGCAACCCGCAGGGCTGACTGCAATGCCTTCTCTACTTTACTACCAGGAGGAAAAAGTGCCTGGTAGAGCGATCGCCCAATCGTTTTGAGCCTATGGGGGTCAAAAGCAGAGCGATCGCTCGTCAGGATTCCCACTTTAACCATCCAATCCTGTTCTCCCAGCTTGGGGAAATTTTTAGGATTGAAGCTGGTAGATTCCAGAGTCTTGATCAGGGTAGTTCGCCAGTCGTTTTCTCCCTCAAAAAAGGGTAGGGATGACTCGGTTTCCCCTTCACTAGCAGGAGATTGAGTCACGATCGCTCTAAATCGAGTGGGATGCTGGTTGGGAGACAGATATAGCTCAAAGAGTTCCACGGGTTTGCTTGGTCACCCCTACTTAGAATTGGTCACCTAGAGTACTACCATCATCGATATTTTTAGTAAGAGCTTCAATACTCTTATCCACAAACTCCTGCATTCGCTCTGGGTGACGTTTTCGGTAGAGTCCTAGCAATGTCTCCTTATTCACAAGGGGAGAGAGCGTAACCTTCACCTTCTGCACATCATCCCGACTACCTCCCCCTGCTAATTCCAGGACGTAGATTTTCACCCCACCCTTTCCTTCCTTCTTCACCATCACCTGTAGCTCGAGTTCAACGGAATCGACGCTCATAAATGGGATATCTGTCTCCTGATCAGGAGAGGTTGCAAGCAGTTCTCGCTTAACTTGCTCAATTAGTTCTGCTAGTCCAATGAGATTATCTTCTGACATCGGTTAAAATTTGCTATAAAAAGTCAAACTGCATTCAGTCGGGGCGGGTTTAGTTACATCTGGGTTAGGTAAAAAACGATAATGGTAAAACCCGCCCCTACAGAGAACTGTACCTTGTACCTATTGCTTCTGCCAACGCGCATCCACCCCACGCCCCTGACAAGTCAAACGTCCTGCATCCCTCTCCCGACGCAAGATACGACGAATCAAATCAATCCCCACCGTTGGACATCGCTCCTGCAACTCTCGAATCGAAAATTCTTTGGGCAGATTGTTAATCACATCCAACACCATTGCCGTTTTCGTTCCCCTCGTAGACGTAACCACCCCTACCCTTGTCTCAAACTCCCGATACGCCGACAGCACCATCACTCCCAAAAAATATTCCCACCATGGTAATAAGTTATGCTGTCCTTCATGCCAATCTTGGGAAGACTGGTATAGCGTATCATAGTAACTTTCCTTCGTTCTCTCGACAATCCGCTCTAAGCTAATAAATCGCCCCACCTCATAACCCGCTTTATAAAGCAGCAATAGGGTAATCAACCTTGCCATTCGCCCATTCCCATCTAAAAACGGGTGAATGCACAAAAAATCTAGGATATAGGTAGGAATGAGTAATAACGGTTCGATCGCACCCGAGTGCCAACAGCGATTAAACTGCTCATGCAAACGTTCCATGGCTTCAGGTGTGGCATAAGCTGGAATGGGTCGAAACCGCACCACTTTAGTTCCATCCGGATAGGTAGCACTAATTTCGTTATCTACCGTTTTCCAGCGCCCACCTGTATTGACCGCAAACTGGTAAAGGTCACGATGAAATTGTAAAACAATATTAGGCGTAAAAGGGATATGGGCATAGCTCGTGTGAATCGTCGTTAGGACATCCCGATACCCAGCAATTTCCTGTTCCGAGCGATCTCGTGGCGTTGTTTTTTCCGTCACCAGTTTCTTAATCCGCTCCAACGGTACCGTAATCCCTTCAATCCGGTTAGAAGACTCTGTACTCTGAATAACCGCCGCTTGGCGCAGCGTTTCCAGAACTTGGGGCGCTTGTTCTTTGAATAACTCTTGCTTTCCCTTATACTCTCCAATCAGGCGAATCGTTTGCAGCAGTCCTTGGTTAATGGGTTGCTGCTCAATCAACCCCTGTTCAAATGATTTCATTGCCAGTCTTTATTGCCTTATTAAGTTTGAGAAACCGCCAAGCTTTCCCAAAGAGTATCATTGCAGTGCTGATACCTGCTCCCTGTTCCCTCAGAACCCTTTTGACTTGTGTTTCCTGCCTTCTGCTATCACTGCTATTGACCTACCTGTTTCATTAGAACACAATTAATGAGTCTTTACACTAATAAATATTTACAAAAAATAATAAGATAAAGATTCAATACAACTTATTCTTTAGATGATCATTTTATGTAAATTCGGTATATAAGAGTCGTGACAGGAGTGTGAAATTAAAATGATGAAAATTACCGCAATAGCTACAGGATTTTCCCTTTTATCTTTATTGTACCCGCTAAGTGCTGAGGCAATCCAATTCAATCAGATTTATGTGTTTAGCGATAGCTCCGCTGATCCCGGCAATGTCTTCAATGTGACTTCAGCCGCCAACTCGTCAGGTTTACCCGTACCGATTACCCCTAGTCCACCTTACTTTGAAGGACGTTTTTCTAATGGCTACAACTGGATAGACATTCTCACATCGGAATTGGGAGTTGATTTGATTCCATCGACTGAATTAACGGTGGGAGAACCAATCATTCCATCAATCCCACCAGCGGTCAATTTTAATTTCGGTGGTGCTACCGCAACTAATAGCGTTAACTTTGCCTTTGGTGGCGCTCAGACAGGATTGGGTAATGTCTTTCCTGAGTTAGGCGTAGGAGTTCTCACCGAGATTAACGGTTTTATTAATGACCTGAATGTTGCTCAAACATCGGCTAATCCTGACGCCCTTTATATTGTATGGGCAGGTAATAATGATTATAGTAAGGGTGGGCTTCGCGATAGTACTGAACCCATCAACAATTTATTTACTGGGGTGACGGCTTTAGCGGACGCTGGCGCTCGTAATTTCTTCATTCCTAACTTGCCCGATTTGGGCAAAACGCCCCGAGCGATTATACAGGGAGAAGCAGCGGAACTCACCCAAGTGAGTGCGGAACATAACGCGGGTTTAACGACAATGTTCGATGATTTGCGTCTCACCTATGATGATATAAACATCATACCGTTTGATCTGGCGTCTCTGTTTCAAGAGGTTATCACCCAGCCTGATGAATTTGGTTTCACCAATGTGACTGAGCCTTGCTTCACTGAATTGGGTGTATGTTCTAACCCCGATGAGTACTTATTCTGGGATGACATCCATCCAACGGCTCAAGGTCATGCTTTATGGGGAGACTATGCATACGCTGCGCTCCAGGATGCTGGCGTAGAACCTAAATCCGTTCCAGAACCCGCGTTTTCTATCCCACTACTATTAATGGGGATAGGTTTTTTGCTGCAATCAACTGTTCGTTATCGCAATTCTCTATGAAGGAGAGCGCTGACTTAAGCCTAGAACTAAAGTTCTGGCTCAAAGCTTAAACCCGTTAAAACGGGTTCAAAGAGTTAGCCAGTAAGTTCCATTCTTACTTGAACCTAAAGATAAGACATTTATTTACTGGTCTGCGAATTTGCAATATTTCGCTTAAGTCAGCACTATTCCAGTTAGGATAATTACATTTTCCCATTATGAAGTAAGCCTAAGGGAAAACCACCGCATCTGTCAATCCCTCCAATAGGATTATTTTCCTCCAACCCGCTTTTGAGACAATATATATAGTACGCTGTCGCCTCAATTCTACGTTCCCCGAATCGGTTCAATAAAAGCGCGATCGCATCCGTCTCTTGGCTGGCTTGAGGCTTATTTTTACCAATACAATACTTTCGCTCAAAGTTCGGACAATTAGCCTGATTCCTGATCCGAGCAGAATCGTAAATTAGACCCTATAGGTCGGCACATTTTCCCATTATGAAGTAAGTATACAAGACAACTACGGTATTTGTCAATCCCTCAAATCCTTACTTTTTTCTGTTCCCTGTTGCCTCATCTCAACCGTTAACTTTAATGAAAGTCCGACTACTTACCCTAATCTTGTCGCTAAACCCGCCTCGACCCAAAGACAATAATTTTAATCGGCACAAATAAAAATTCACCCATCCTTTACTTAATTTTTATTCAAAAATTTTCCTCTTTTCGTCTGCATCTGTGTCGGCTACAGTATAAGAGAACGTCCCATTCAGGTGACATTAATCTTCTGCCAAAAGTTTGTCAGACTGTGTTACCTGATGATCCGGAATGTTCTGATAAATATCCGAAGGATAAAATAGTGACGGGAGACGGCTATGAAACTGAAGACCAAATTTATCTCAGGCTTTCTAGGGGTGGCATCGCTGGTCGCTGTTTTGGGAATTATTACAATTCAAACAAAGAAAAATGTTGATGATAATTTTAATCGAATTACCGAGGGTACTACCCGTCAACTGGTGGCATTAAATCAGATTAAGGCAGCCTCCTTACGGTTAACCAATAAAGCTTATAGTTATGCTGTGATCGAAGGAAAATCGACCACCACCTCGCCAACATCTCAAGACGAAGAACCGGAAAAACAAGCCAAAGTTGACTTCCAACAATCGGTTGCAGCTCTGGATCAGTATTTAGCCGAATTTCAGTCCTTTGCCAATAACCCTCAAGCTCAAAGCTTTTATCGGGAATTGAAAGTTAGTAAGCTGCTATTGGCAGAAATCAGCCAGGAAATTTTAGCCTTAGATGACACCAACTTCCGACGCACTGATATTTTGGCAAAACGGCAAGCGTTAGAGAATGCGGAAGACCAATTTTTAGCCGTTGTTGATCAAGCCATTACCTTTCATACGAATACTCTAGAAGAAGAAAATCAAACCGCAAATCGCAGTTCAACTTACTCACTGATTATTAACCTCACAGCAATTACTGGAGTTGTCGCCGTATCAATTATTTTCGGGATCATTTTAGCCGATCGCGTGACCAAGCCGATTGTTAAACTCAAAGAAGCTGCCGCAAAAATTGGTGCAGGGGACTTCGATACCTATGTTGAGGTACAAACCAAGGACGAGCTAAGTGTCTTAGCCGATACCTTTAACCAGATGAGTAAACAGCTCCAAGAAACGACGGTATCTAAATCCTATCTCGATAATATTATCAGTTCGTTGAGTGATGGACTCATTGTCCTGAATAAAAATATTAGAGTTGAAAGCTTTAATGAAGCTACATTATTTTTATCCGGATATTCTCCCAAAGAACTGCGCGACCAACCCTTAGAGCGTTTCTTTAAAGAAGATAATTTTTTAGCTCATTTACAGGCAAATGATTCTCAACAAAGTGGCTTTCTGGGTCGATACGAAACCACCTTCTTTACGAAAACAGGTACTTCTGTTCCCGTATCTGTTACCGCCTCAGTGATGAAAAATTCATCCGACAGGATTCAGGGAATTGTTTGTTTAGTCCAAGACATTTCGGCTCGCAAACGGGCAGATGAGGCATTGCGCCGTCAAGCGTTAATGTTTGAAACCATTTATGATGGTGTTATTGTCACCGATTTGAAGGGTCATATCCTGGACTGGAACCCAGCAGCAGAACGTATTTTTGGCTATGAAAAAACCGAAGTATTAGGTCAAACCTGTGGCATGGTTTATCAACCCGATGAAGCCACCGCCCTAACGCAACAAATGCTGGATAGTTTACTCCATGAAGGACGCTGGACACGGGAGATTGAATTTATCCGAAAAGATGGCAATAAAGGGGTTTGCGAAACCGTGGTTGTGCCGTTGCGGGATGACCTAGGTAGACCCATCGCCGCGATTGGGGTGAACCGGGATGTGACTGAACGAAAAGAGTATGAAAATAAACTGGTAGAAGCGCGAGAAGCCGCCGTCGAAGCCGCCCGGGCAAAAGCTCAATTCTTAGCAAATATGAGCCATGAAATCCGCACGCCAATGAATGGCGTGTTGGGAATGAGTGAATTACTGTTAACCACGGATCTTAATCCCCGCCAACTGGATTTTGTCAAAACCTTGCAAGTCAGTGGTGAACATTTACTGGGCGTAATTAATGATATTCTCGACTTCTCCAAACTCGAAGCCGGAGAAATGCGCCTCGATGTTGATGAGTTGAACATTAATCGGTCGTTGGAAGATGTCTTAGATTTGTGTTCTCCCCAAGCCGAAGCCAAGGATTTAGAATTAGCGCTGTTAGTCGATACGGATGTACCGCGACGACTGATGGGAGATGTGGGGCGATTGCGTCAAATTTGTACCAATTTGGTGAGTAATTCGATTAAATTTACCGAGTCCGGTGAAGTGGTGATTCGGGTGTCAGTTCACCAAGAGTTAGAGGAGCAGGACAAGCTTCAACTACGATTTGCTGTGCGGGATACAGGGATTGGTATTAACCCAGAGGATAAAAGTAAACTCTTCCAAGCCTTCTCTCAAGTCGATTCCTCGACCACCCGCAAATATGGAGGAACAGGTTTAGGGTTAGCAATATGTAAGCAACTGGTAGAAATGATGGGGGGTGAGATTGGCGTCGAGAGTCAACTGGGTGTGGGTTCGACGTTCTGGTTTACAATTACCTTTGGTAAAGTACCGGTGGGTACTGAGGAGAATGAGAGCGATCGCATATTTAGCAATTTACCCATTTCCCCCGAATCCCTGCAAGGAAAACGGGTATTAATCGTCGATGACCGCCCGATTAATCGCCAAATTGTCAAGTATCAGTTAGAAGCCAGGGGTATGGAAGTCGATGAAGCTGATAATGGTATTATTGCCCTCAATGCCATGCAAGCCTCTGCCGAAGCGGGTAAACCCTATGATGTGGCGCTACTGGATATGAAAATGCCCAAAATCGATGGGTCAACCCTAGGACGGTTGATTCTGGCTGAACCGGATTGGGCAAAAACCAAGTTAGTCCTAATGACCTCGATGCACGCCGGGGATTCCGCCCAACCCTTGCTGAAAAGCGGGTTTGCCGATTATTTAGTTAAACCCGTAAAAGAATCTCAATTGCTGGAATCGTTACAGAAAATCCTGGCGGCTGAGATTCCCGCCACCCTGTTCAGTACCCAATCGGCTATCCCTGACCCCTCTCAACCCGCACCCCAATCCACTTGTCTAAAAATTCTCTTGGTGGAAGATACGCCGATTAACCTGAAATTGGTACGCCATCAGGTGCAACTCTTGGGTCATGAATCAGAGTCGGCAGAAAATGGTCAAGAAGCCCTTGACAAAATCGCCAAAAATGACTACGACATCGTGTTAATGGATTGTCAGATGCCCGTAATGGATGGCTACCAAGCAGTCCGAACCTTACGGGAGCGAGAAGGCACAGACCGCCATACTATCGTGATTGGCATGACTGCTTACGCCATGCAAGGCGATCGCGAAAAATGTCTAGCTGCAGGAATGGATGACTATCTGAGTAAGCCAGTCATGGTGAAAAACTTAGCACCCGTATTAGAACGATGGTCATCCGTGGTCAAAGGCGTCTCACCTAAACCTGAACGTCCCTCTCCGGCTCAATCCACGAGTAGTCTACTCTCTAATGTCGTGGACTGGAAGCGTCTCAAAGAAATCTCCGAAGGTGATCCTGCCTTTCAACTAGAGTTAGTCCAAGGCTTTATTAAAGAAGGCGCAAGTTTTATTAACCAAGCAAAACAGGCATTAGCTGATAAAGACTGGGTTATGGTTACCAATAAAGCCCACCAACTCAAAGGTGCCAGTTCCTCCGTCGCCGTGCAAACCATGCCCGATGTGGCGGAACAACTGCGACATGAGGCGAGAACAAAAAATGCCGAGAGTAGCGCTAAACTAATTGGAGAGTTAGAGAAACTCCTTGAGCAACTAAAAGGACATATCGACCTAAATACCACCTCCCTAAAAGAGGAACTACCCAGCAAAGGATGGGATTTTCAACAAGAGGTTGCTGAGTTGGCAGCAAAGACATCGAAATTGAAAGCGGAAACAGAACCAAAGCAGTCGCTAACTCTTTTGTTAGTGGAAGATACGCCAATTAACCTGAAATTAGTCCAGCATCAAGTCCGCCTCCTGGGTCATCAGTGGGATTCTGCGGAAAATGGTGAAAAAGCCCTGGAAAAATTGGCAGAGAATGACTATGACATTGTGTTAATGGATTGTCAAATGCCGGTGATGGATGGCTATAAAGCCACGCAAACTTTACGGCAACGAGAAGGTACAAACCACCATACGATTGTAATTGGTATGACCGCTTATGCCATGCCAGGCGATCGCGATAAATGTATTGCGGCGGGAATGGATGACTATCTGAGTAAACCAGTAATGGTGAAAGAACTGAAAGTCATGTTACAGCGATGGTCATTAGTGGTCAAGGAAAATAAGGCGAAATCTAGCAAACAGATAGATAGCCAAAATACGGCTGAAACGACTACAGATCCCGTGGATTGGAGTGCATTATCAGAAATTTCTGGCGGTGATCCAGAGTTTCAGTTGGAATTAGTCAAAGGATTTATTAATGATGGGTCAACGTTTCTCTCCCAAGTCCAGCAAGCATTGGCGGATAAAGACTGGGTAATTTTGGCAAACAAAGCACATCAACTTAAGGGTTCTAGTGCGTCTGTGGCGGTGGAATCGATGTCAGATTTAGCATGTCAACTCAATGATCACGCCCACCAGGAAAATCTAGAAGAGGCAAAGAAATTAGTGAGTCAGATGGAGGAAATTATGGCGCAGGTTAAGGCATCGGTGGAGAATAAAACAGCGGCGGGATAGGAAAAGTTTGAGTTTATATGCACTGATGTGCATTAGTCAGAATTTCCATTCGTAAGCGAGGTACACAGATCCCCGACTTCTTAAAGAAGTCGGGGATCTAGCTTGGATAGTGACATTTATACTAAAGATTGCACGCACTAACACGAGAAAACAAATCATCACGAAGATCTCCCCACGCCAACCATCCCACGACTCCACCGCCAGGGAGATGTCCTATTGGTGCATTCTGATTAAATATCAGCTCATTGTAACTTTGCCACCGATTAGATACCCGCCAGCCAATCTGATCAGCAAATGCCATCAAATCCTTTCCTGATTGCTCATAAATCCGCTTCTGAACACTAAAACCAAATTTACCACTGCTATACTTAACCCACAGTTGATCAATCGCCCGAAGTTCCTGACAAGGAAATTGCTGAATATCTTGATTCGTTAAATAGCCGCGTTTATCCGCACCCGTAATTTCCAAGATAATCGTAAACGTTTCCTGGTCTGCTTCTCGCCACTGCCCTGCTGCTAACAGTTCGTCAAGTTTACTATACTTTGCCCCTTCAGAAGATCTTAAATTATCTTCAAACATACGCTTTTTTGTAAGTCAATATACAGTAGAGATTTGGTATCCTGATCACCCAGTTTTTTTCTACTGTATAACTTAATCAATCATTCCCTACCCGAATCAGAACGATTAAGCTAATAAGACATAATGACGAATATCTGGCGGTGAAGCGAACAACTCTTCCCCTTCTAAAAACGCCTGCTGAATGTGAGCCGAGTCCAAATGTACTCTCCACGCTTGCTCACTTTCCCATTCTGCGACAAAGGCAAACTCCGTGGGAATCGCCGGACTTTGTAATAACTCGTAAGTGATACAACCGGGTTCCTTGCGCGTCGCTTCAACGATTTCTAACAACAGTGCTTTGAGTTTCTCTTCCTTCCCCGGATGCGCGACGACACGAGCTAATACTCGGATTTTTGTGTTTACCATGATTATCGATCCTCTGCGTACATCTCCTCACCAATAAAAGGCTACCGCAGTTCGGAACGCGATCGCAAAAACCAAGCCCATACAAAAATACGACGGAGAAACTCCCTGGATGAGAGGTTTTCCCGCCGTTATTATGTTATGGAAAAGACTAGAACATTTGTTCTATAACCTTTTGAAAAAACGGGTCAACCCCAAATAAATTGGTTAACCCGTAAGCTTGGGAACGCCTTGATGGACTATTTTTGTACCACCAGTTTAACGTTGGCATTTTGTAAGCCACGTTGCTTGACCTCTGCTAAGGTCTTGTTAACGGCATACTTCTGGTTGATCGAGTTGATCAGTTCGGTTTGGTTGTGCTTTTTAGCAACACCCCACAGGTCAGCGATCAGGTCAAAGGAACCATCGCCATTGCGAGACCAACCGAGGTCATACTCGCCTTCGAGAACAGCAACGATGTCCGAACGAACACGTTGACCGTTATAGCCGCGCACATCAGCTTCCGTTTTAACGGAAATACCTAGATCGCTCAAAGAAGCCTTTAAGATTTCGGCATCGGTGATCTTGGTACGCAGAGTGCTAAAGTGAGACATTTTAGATTTCCTCCAGTAGAGATAGAAAACAAACGACAACGTAGCTTTTTTCTTGGGTCTGCCGCTGTTAAATTGCGGCGTCTTTTGAAACTGCTAGCAAAGTTTTGCTAGCCTTTCCTCCTGTTGGGAGCAGGAGAAAGCCTTTTAGAACTCCATTCGCTGATATTCAGCAACGGAGGCTGCAGCAGGTCTCGCTCTCTGTCTTGCCCAGTCCCTCAGGGCTGTGACCTGCTCAGTCATTGTCCGAGAAAGCGGCAGCGTGGCTTTAATCGCCGCTATAATATCCAGTTGGGTGAATTCCCGGTCTTGTGCAAATGCCTCGTACATTGCAGCGATGAGGGCTTGCTCAATTTCTGCACCGGAAAAACCGTCACAAATTGTCGCCAACTGTTCGATATCAAAGCGCTCTATATCTCGACGCCGCTTACTCAGATGAATCTTAAATATTTGCTGACGCTCTTCTTTATTCGGTAAGTCAACAAAGAATATTTCGTCAAATCGACCTTTGCGGAGAAACTCTCCCGGTAGCCGTTCCACTCGGTTAGCTGTCGCCATAACAAATACAGGCGATGTTTTCTCTTGCATCCAGGTTAGGAAGGAACCAAAGATGCGGCTAGAGGTGCCACCATCGGAGTCAGCTGAGCCGCTGCTTCCCGCAAAAGACTTGTCCAGCTCATCGATGAAAAGGATGGCGGGTGAAATCGATTCTGCTGTTTTTAGGGCATTTCTCAAGTTGGCTTCTGAGCGACCAACCATAGAACCATCATACACCCGACCCATATCTAACCGCAATAGCGGTAGTCCCCAAAGGCGAGAGGTTGTTTTGGCAATGAGGGATTTTCCGCATCCGGGAACTCCCAGAATCAGCATCCCTTTGGGTTGGGGTAAACCATACTCTCTTGCCCGTTCAGTGAAAGCGCCCGATCGCTGTTTCAGCCATCGCTTGAGTTCTTCTAAACCGCCAATGGCATCAATGGTTTCATCCTCTTCAATATACTCTAAAATACCATTGCGACGAATGAGCTGTTTTTTCTCAGAAAGCACAATATCGACTTCCGCTTCCGTGAGACGCCCAGCTTTAACTTGGGCTTTGCGATACACTTTCTCCGCTTCGTCTCGCGTCAAACCCAATGCGGCTTTCAGGAGTTTCTCCCGCGTTTCCGTGGTGGTGCGACGCCCTTTGGTTTTTTCCAATTGCTGAGACAGCACTTGGTTGAGTTCGGTTAAATCCGGTAAGGGGTAGTCGATAACCACCACTTCCTTCTCTAACTCGATCGGCACCTGCTGCATGGGAGACATGAGGACAATCGTCTTCTGAGCCGCCTTGAAGCTCGCGATCGCATCCCGCAGCCATCGGGTTGTTGCTGGAGAATCAATAAATGGATGTAGATCCTTAAATATATAGATACCAGGTTCTTTTTGTTGAATAACCCATTGAACAGCTGCTTCTGGAGAGACTGTATTGTGCTGGGTGATGTGGCGTGATTGACCATACTCCACAATCCCATGGGTGACAGTCCACACGAATACGCGCCGTTGCTGATTCTTATTTTGAGCAATCATGGCTATTGCCCGTTCTGTCCGCTCTTCCTCTGACGTCACCAGGTAGATTAGAGGGTATTGAGCTTGAATGAGAATACTTATCTCTTCTTGCATGACTATCGACCTACTTAGAGACGGCACAACCACTGCCCAAACATCATTAATAGAACTCTCGCAGTTAGCTGTTTTTGTAACACTATCAACAAGGAACAAGTTCCTCTTCGCCCTGAGAATCGGTACGGGATTTAACTTCTTCTCGCACTTTCTCGACAGGCAGTTCATCATCCAGAAGGCTGGGCTGATTTTTTAGGGCAACCATATCTCCATCTTGAATAACAACTGAGCTAGAACATTCCGGGCAGTTGTATACCCGATGAGTATTCCCGTAGGATGCTTCTACCTCGTCTACCACTTCCGGGTGGTGTAGATAGAATACGATTGCTCTCTCGACCATCGCCGACATTGAGTCTGAGTCAACGGCTGCTCGGATTTTGAGCTGGCGATGAAGTCCTGGTGGGAGATACAACGTAACTTTTTGCTTGTCTTGCATATTATTTTCAATCGTTTTACCCGGGTATGTATGTCAGATTATCCGCATTTTCACTGGCTGTCAATACCTTAAGCCAGCATGACGGCATTTTTGTAATATTTCTTTACATTATCCGGTTCTAATGCCCGATCAGGCGGATTGGAGGAGATGGGGGAGCTGGGGAAGCTGGGGAAGCTGGGGAAGCTGGGGAAGCTGGGGAAGAGGATTAACAATGAACCATGCATGAACAAAGGACGAATGACTAAAGACGAATGACTAAAGACAAATGACCTGGAAATTCATTGCTCGAATCGCGCCACTGGCTGTCTTACTTGTAAGCTGCCAGGGTACTAATGTGGATTTGCCAGAAAGCTGGAACACCTACCGCAACTCCCGCTTCAACTTTGAGTTCCTCTATCCCAACAATTGGATACCCTTTCCCATACCTGACAATCTTGATGGTCGAGCCTTTCGTGATCCGGAGAATCCCAACTGTGAGATTAGGGGATGGGCAGAATTTGCCCAACTAGGAACCCCATCACCTGAGAGTACATCCCAACCACTCAATCCATCTCAACCTCAAAATTTCTTCACTGAACAAGGTGAAACAGGTAAACTTCAGGTAGACGTTGACTCTGATATCAGTGTGATGACCCTAACCCTGACCCAGGAAAATGTAAGCTACAACTGGCAGGGACGCTGTGAGAGCGAACAATTTGCTGATTACTATCGCTTTTTCTATTACATTGCTCGTCAGTATCGTCTTCCAGTAGCTGAGGAGAACTGATAGCTGCAAATCCGCATCCATACAAAATGGGTAGTTGCGCTGTCTTCTCTATCAGTCTCGGCATCACCGACAATAAACTCTTTCTTAATTCAAGAAAATATTCTCCGATTTGCCGTCTTGCAAAAAGGTTGATGTAGCAACGATTAGGGGATTGCGGGATGTTTAGCGCGATCGCATCCGGCTATCCATCTAAAAGAACACATCCTTTCTTTGTAAAATACGGAAGTGCGATCGCATTACTGCCTTACTTGGGTATGAACCATGTCCTCAGAACTTCCCTCCCCGACTAATTCCCCAACCAGTTCCACACCTTTGCGAGTTGTGATTGTGGAAGATGATCCCATGATGCAGCTTGGCTTAGAACAATCCTTATCCACTAACCCCCAGCTTGAACTGGTGGGACAAGCTGAAGATGGCTACATGGGCGTGGAAATGACCAAACAACTCCAACCTGATATCGTGGTCATGGATATTGGTTTGCCCCGTTTAGATGGGATTGCTGCTACTCAGCAAATTAAAGCGGAACTCCCGGAGGTGAGAGTGGTCATCCTCACCTCTCATACCACCGATCGCGAAATTATTGCCTCACTCTCTAGCGGTGCTGATGCCTATTGTGTTAAAGGATCAAGTGTAGAACGATTACTCCAGGCGATCGCAGCGGCGGCTGAAGGTGCAACGTACCTCGATCCTCAAATTGGTCGTCAAGTTCTCAAGCATCTGTCTCCCCCTTCTCCCACAGGCAATGTTTCCAATTTGTCACAACGGGAGCTAGAAGTCTTAAAACTGATCGTAGAAGGCAATAGTAATCCAGAGATTGCCGCTAAACTCTACCTCAGCGCCAATACCGTTAAAACCCATGTACGCGGGATCATGAACAAACTTTCGGTAGATGACCGGGTACAAGCGGCGGTGGTGGCGTTGCGATCGGGAATAGTTTAATTGTTATTTGTCATTCGTCATTTGCTTCCTCATCTCCCTCGTCTCCCTGCATCGCTAACGATATGTGACAAAGCATTCTGCTAAATTTTACTAAAATTTACACTTTTTTATACTTTTATAGTATAGTAGCTACAGATAGCTGCTCGATAAGGAAACCTGCCGGTGGCAGATATCATCCATAACCAGAGTGTAAGTGATGAATCCTTGTCCACTGGATGTCAGACTATTGTTGAATTCTGAGGTATCCCAGTTTTGTTGTTAGCTTTGGCTCAAGTAAACTCTTGCCAACCTGCTACGGCGTTAGTCCTATGGGCAGAGTACTGAGTACGGCAAATACTAATCGAGGTTGAACACAATTCCCCTAGGATTTGATGGCATAGCCAACTTAGTCCGTACATTGGCGGTTTCGTCATCAAAACTAGACTGTTGAGAGTATTTTCGATCTAAGTAATGACTTCCAATCTGTTTCAACGAGTTGCCATCGCTCTAAATCGGTGGATTTTAGGGGATTGCAATCAGCAACAGCCTGGGTTAAACCAATATCGGCAATGCTACAGCGCTCAGATATTACAACCCTGACCTTATCTATTGCAACCTTCAAAAACATCATTGTTGGTAATATAAGTAACACGGGTAATATGATGTCCGGACCCATCACCCTTAATAAAAAAGCCCGAAACCCTTGCGGTTAAAGCATTGTTATTATGGGCAATTCACCGGACTTGATATAATGCGTTCAATCTTGACTTCCCATCAGGATAATATTGACTGACTGGGTTTTCCAGCCAACGATTGAGTCATTTTTGAGTAGATACTCATTAGAGTAAGTAGGAAGTCAAAAGGGAAAATCATAACTGTGGACACTCGACAACCCTAAATTTATCGAAGCTATCAAATTATATTCCCATCCAAGTTGCATTGGGATCGGGAATTGTACCAATTTTAATGGTAAACACCTGGAGGTAGTTGCATGAAATCATCACTCGTTATCCTTTATCACCGCGAACCTTATGATGAGGTCGTGGAAAATGGCAAAGTGCATTATCGGGCAAAGAAAAGCCCCAATGGGATTGTACCAACCCTGAAAAGCTTCTTTGCTGGCGTCAATCAAGGCACCTGGATTGCTTGGAAACAGGTGAATGCTAAGCAGAAAGCTAACTTTGAACAGCGGATTGTTGTGGAAGGTGAAGCAAACTACAACGTTCGCCGAATTCCCCTCTCCGCCGATCAAGTCAAGCATTTTTATCACATCACCTCGAAAGAAGCATTTTGGCCCATTCTGCATTCATTCCCCTATCACTTCACTTACGAAACCTCAGATTGGGAAAACTTTCACACGATTAACCGCCTATTTGCCGAAGCCGCCTGTGACGAAGCAGCAGATGATGCTCTAATTTGGGTGCACGACTACAATCTATGGTTAGTACCCTACTACATCCGGCAGCTAAAGCCGAATGCTCGGATTGCGTTCTTCCACCACACTCCCTTCCCCTCTGTGGATATTTTTAATATCTTACCTTGGCGGGAAGAAATTACAGATAGTTTACTCTGCTGCGATATCGTCGGCTTCCATATTCCGCGCTATTCAGAGAATTTCGTCAATGTGGCTCGCAGCCTGCGCCCGGTGGAAATTGTCAAGAAAGAACCCGTACCTGAGCATATTACCCCTATGGGAATCGCATTGGCTGAGCCAGAAATGACCACCCAGATCCGATACAAGGATCAGTTAGTTAACATCGATCCCTTCCCGGTTGGAGCCAATCCCCAACAAATTCTATCTATCCTGCATAAGCCAGAAACTCAAAAACGGTTTGAGGAAATTAAGGAAAGCTTGGGCGATCGCAAGTTAATTATCTCAGCCGGACGAGTGGACTATGTGAAAGGCACTCGTGAGAAGCTAGAAGCTTATGGACGCCTGTTAGCGCGTCGTCCGGACTTGCATGGCAAAATTAATATGCTGGTTACCTGTGTGGCGTCGGCGTCTGGAATGCGGGTTTACAAAACTGCCCAAACTCAGATTGAGCAGTTAGCTGGAAAAATTAACGGGCGGTATGGGAACTTAGACTGGCTACCGATTATGCTCTATACCCAACCCGTTCCTTTACCGGATTTGCTCTGTTACTACAAAGCCGCAGATATCTGCTGGACAACGCCCCTGAGAGATGGTTTAAACCTGGTCGCGAAGGAATATATCATCACTCACGAGAAACAAGAAGGTGTACTAGTCCTCTCCGAGTTTGTCGGTGCAGCCGTCGAACTCCCGGATGCCATTTTGACCAACCCTTACTCCATCGATCGCATGGATGAATCGATTGAGCAAGCGCTGGCTATGTCTCCTGAGGAGCAAAAAGAACGGATGGCGAAAATGTATGACATCGTAACCAAATACGATATTCAGTGTTGGGCAGATCACTTGTTTGAAATGTTTGAGAAAACCAAACATCAGACAGCGAAGCAACAGCAAGCAGTAGCTGTTTAAGCAGATGTTCCAGACGTGCTACGGCACGTCTGGGTGCATGGGAGCGGGAGAAAGTGTTGAGTTTTAATTAACTTTCTTGTCCTCCTTGTCTCCCTTCTCTTGTCTCCTTGTCGCCCTTATCTCCCCTATTGATTACTAATTTGCCGCCGTCGCGACTACTGTGGAAGTTAGATGTTACTCAAACTGGATCATGCGTGATTTTCAAACCATCCAGAGCCAAACCTACGATTTAATTGTCATTGGAGGTGGCATTAACGGTGCTGGCGTCGTCAGAGACGCGGCTCTGCGAGGTCTTAAAACGATTTTGCTGGAGAAGGCTGACTTCTGCGGCGGTACAACCAGTTGGTCAACGCGATTAGTTCACGGTGGCTTGCGCTATTTAGAATATTTTGAATTTGCCCTAGTGCGGGAATCGTTACGGGAGCGAGAAATTCTCCTGCATACAGCCCCCCACTTAGTCAAGCCCCTAATGCTGACGATTCCGATCTACAGCGATCGCTCTCGTCCCTATTGGAAAATTCAAGCCGGGATGCTGCTCTATGATATCTTGAGCTTCGAGAAAACTGTACCGTCCCACCGGATGCTGCCCAAACAGAAGTTTAAGCAGCTATTTCGCCATATCGATCCCGATGGTTTAGTTGGTGGAGCGCAGTATTATGACGGTCAGGTGGCGTATGCAGAGCGTTTGGCATTAGAGAATATTATCTGTGCGGAACTTGCGGGAGCAACGGTTCTCAACTATACAGAAGTCACCCAATTACAGCGCCAAGAGGGTCGCATCACCAGCATTACTTGCAAAGATGCCCTAACTGGCGAAGAATTCACCGTCCAAGGGAGCGATCGCGCCGTGGTTGTAAATACAGCCGGTCCCTGGGTGGATCAGGTTTGTCACTCTGGGGTGAAAAATGGACAATCAGCGCCCATCGGTGAGAAGAAAAAAATTGGTCCAACCAAGGGAAGTCACATCATTGTCCCTCCCTTCCCCGGCGCACCGGAAACAACCTTGTATGTAGAAGCCAAAACGGATGGTCGTCCGTTTTTTATTGTGCCATGGTTGGGCATGTATCTGATTGGCACGACTGATTTGCGACATCAAGGTTCTCTTGACTCAATTAAGGCAGACAACGAGGAAATTGATTATTTACTCACTGAAACCAATCGAATTCTGCCCACCGCCCAATTGTCCCGTCAAGATGTGAAATTTACTTATGCTGGGGTACGTCCCTTACCCAATGAAGAAGGGAAGAAACCTGGAAGCGTCACTCGCAGCCATATTCTCTATGACCATACCCCAGAAGGTGTGAGCAATCTGATTTCTCTCATTGGCGGCAAAATCACCACCTATCGCCAAGTGGGTGAGGAAATGGTGAATAAAGTATATCGCAAGTTGGGACGATCAGCCCCCCCTTGTCCCACCTACAAGAAACTCTTACCGGGAGCCATTTTACCCAGTGATCCGCGTCTAGAAAAAGCGCTGCAAGACTATCGCACCACATTACCCTTGGCGACAATCCATCACCTGTTTGACATCTATGGTGCTAAGGCGTTGGATATTTTAGCCTTAACCGACGAAGAACCGGAATTGGCACAAGGGATTACACCAAACTTGCCGGATATTAAAGCCCAGATTATTTATGCGGTGCAGTCGGAATTTGCACGGACGTTGGTAGATATTGCCCGTCGCCGGACTAGCCTAGCCATGCATACTAACTATGGCTTTGATATTTTGCCCGTTTTGACGGACACCCTGTCTCGATATGGCGGTTGGAGTTCGGCGGAGTGCGATCGCCAAGTTGAGGACTATCGCGCTTTCATGGAAGCCAATTGTATTCCCGATTACGCGATGGCGACTCAGAAAGAAACACAAACCGTGAGTTAATCACATCAGCAAAGGCAAAAGAACTCATCATCTTCTTTTGCCTTTGACCCTTAACTTGACCAAAATTATTGAGTTCAAAATATAAGATCTATGGTGAGCAATCTCTCAAATTCTCAATCCAGCTCATCTCAAGCTGATACAACCTCACAAACCAATCAGGCTCATGCACACTCCCACCGGAGACCGGCGCCAGAAGCCACCCTCGCCATTCTCGGCGCTGGTGCTTGGGGTAAAGCGTTGGCAACAATTGCCAGACATAAGAACCATCAGGTTCGATTGTGGTCTCGCAGCAGCGAGGAATCTCTAGAAGAGGTATTAGCGGACATTGATATGCTAGTCTCCGCAATTCCGATGAAAGGGGTGGCGACGACGGCGGCTAAGATTCAAGAAATTGGTTTGCCGGATTATGTGACAATTATTACCGCCACCAAGGGATTAGACCCAGAGACAACTCGTACCCCTTCTCAAATCTGGGAAGCCGACTTTCCCAACCATCCGATTGTGGTACTCTCCGGTCCCAATCTCTCCAAAGAAATTGAGCAAGAACTCCCCGCCGCCACAGTGGTGTCGAGTACAGATATGGCAGCCGCTTATGAAGTGCAAACGGTATTTTCGTCCAGTCTCTTCCGAGTGTACACCAGTCCAGATCCCCTTGGCACAGAACTCGGAGGAACTCTGAAAAACGTGATTGCGATCGCGGTTGGGGTTTGTGATGGTCTAAAATTGGGTACTAATGCCAAATCTGCCCTGATTACCCGTGCGTTAACTGAAATCCTTCGGGTGGGGACACACTTAGGCGGACAAACGGAAACCTTCTTCGGATTATCAGGTTTGGGCGACATGCTAGCGACTTGCAGTAGTGTACTCAGCCGTAATTATCGCGTCGGTTACGGTTTAGCCCAGGGAAAAAAATTGGAGCAAATTCTCGAAGAATTACAAAGTACGGCGGAAGGGGTAAACACAGCCAATGTATTGGTTAAAATTGCCAATCGCGAGCAGATCCCCATCCCCATCTGTCGGCAAGTTTATCGCCTACTCAACCATAAAATTACACCCCAAGAGGCTGTAGAAGCATTGATGGAGCGGGATTTGAAGGCAGAATTTTGCGATTTGTTCTAAACCGTTACCTAAGACATCAGCAAGTCTAGGCAGAAATGCTCATATCTAGGCTTGCTGCTTACTTCCTGCTTCATCTTGGTGATAACACAGATTTCACAGATTGAATCACATTCTGTAGGATTATGCAGACTAGCCAAAAACTCTCCCTTCCTACCATGGGCTGCGGAACGTGGGCATGGGGAAATCGACTACTCTGGGGGTACGACGAAAGCATGGATGACGAGTTGCAAGCTGTCTTTAATCTGTGTGTCAGTAATGGCGTCACCTTATTTGATACCGGTGATTCTTATGGCACAGGCAGACTGAATGGACGCAGTGAGCAACTCCTGGGACGATTCTCTAGCGACTATTCTGGTATAAACCAAGAGAACCTATGCATTGCCACCAAGCTAGCCGCCTATCCCTGGCGATTAACACGCGGCTCAATGGTATCCGCCTGTCAAGCCTCTGCGCGACGATTGGGACGAAATGTTGATTTAGCACAGATGCATTGGTCTACTGCCAATTATGCACCGTGGCAAGAAGAACGGCTATTGGATGGTCTAGCTGACCTCTACGAAAAAGGACTGGTTAAGGGTGTTGGACTCTCTAATTATGGACCAAAACGACTTCAAGAAATTTATCCCAAATTTAAAGAGCGAGGTGTTCCTATCACTACGTTACAAGTCCAATATTCACTCTTGTCTACTTATCCTGTTACCGAGTTGGGTATCAAAGACGTTTGTGATCAATTGGGAATTCAACTGATTGCCTATAGCCCTCTGGCGTTAGGATTGTTGACGGGAAAGTATTCTGAGAAAGATCCATTACCGAAAGGGTTACGCCGTTTGTTATTTAAGCAGTTATTACCCGGAATCCAACCGCTTTTAGGTTGTTTACGAGAAATAGCCTCCTCCAAAGAGAAAACCATGGCGCAAGTTGCGATTAATTGGTGTATTGGTAAAGGCACTCTGCCTATTCCTGGTGCAAAGACGATGAAACAGGCACAAGAGAATATTGGTGCGCTGGGATGGCAGTTAAGTGCTGGTGAGATTACTGAATTGGATCAAGTGGCGGCAAGTTTAGATAAGGCGATGGTTCAAAACATTTTTCAAACGCGATAACACATATATCTATATAGGGTTTGCTGAGTAAGTTTTGTGGTGAGGGGAGGGAACAGGGAACAGGGAACAGGGAACACCTCGGCTTCGCTCGGTGTAATAAGATAAAGAAAATGAAGAGTTAAATTTTTTAGAGAAGGCATACTATGAGCAACTACCCAAGAACATTTTCACACATTGGAATCTCCGTCCCAGATGTGGAGAAGGCTGTCGAATTTTACAGCAAGGTTATGGGTTGGTATCTGATCATGAAGCCAACCGTTATCGAAGAAGAGTCAGATACGGCAATAGGTCAAATGTGTATTGACGTATTTGGCACCGGTTGGGGTTCCTTTAAAATTGCCCACATGTCTACCGGTGACCGGATCGGGGTAGAGATGTTCGAGTTTAAAAACAACGAAAAACCCAAAGATTTTGAATACTGGAAAACAAGCACGTTTCATTTTTGCGTCCAAGATCGTGATATTGAAGGTCTTGTCGAAAAAATAGTAGCGCATGGGGGTAAACAGAGAATGCCAATTCGAGAGTATTATCCTGGTGAAAAACCCTACAAGATGGTTTATGTAGAAGATCCATTTGGACTGATATTTGAAGTTTATTCCCACAGTTATGAGCTTACTTACTCTCAGGGCGCATATTAAACTGAAGTTCTCCCCATACAGATGTACTGCACCCAATAGATTTTTATTTGAGCATTACCGCGAACACTAATCGACTTCCAGCGTTAAACTTGGCATGAGTCGCTGTAAGTTTTTTAACGATTTACCTTGCCAAGGAATGTTCTGAGAACCTTTTACAATCATTTTAATTGTCTTTTTCTGTCTAACTTTAATCGCAAATTTCGACAACATGCTAATTCCCGAACTGTTGAGAAATTGCAGATCTCGTAAGTTAAGCGTCAGGATAGAGGGCTGACCCTCTATGGCTTGATCGAGTAAGTCTATAATTGGTGCATATTCTTCGGTGCCACTTAGCCGTAGGGAACCTTTCCAAGAAACGGTTGAATTTTCTTTATCATACAATACACTATACGTATCACTTTTAACTTCCATTTTTCCCATCCTTGACAAAATTATGGCGTTCTCAAAAGCTGATTAAATAAACAAACTTACTCATAGACATCTCTAGAAATTAAGATTTAACCACTGTTTGACAATGGTTTCAGATGAATTATCGGAGATGTCTAATGTCGTGGCTTAAAACCACGAACCGTAAGCTCTAAAATATACCTCGTTTTGGATTTTAAATGTTGAATTCATGTTTACCGTTTTCCTTGACGACTGCACTGACGCTTCATACTGTCAATCGCACCATGGTGGTGACGGTGGTAATAGGTGGCGTCTTTGCCAGGGTTTCAAACTTCCAGCCGAGGGTTGCCATGTAGTCATTGATCATGGTTAAAAATCCTAAGCGAGAAGCCGTGCTGGTTTCGTCTGCTGCATTTTGTTCTAACTGATGAATATACAACTCTTGGGGGTCTGATGTCGTCAATTTCTGGAGATATGCCTGAAAATTATCCAGAATTTGGGGAGGAACCGTGTTTTTTGTCAAGAAGACTAAGCTGTCGTTATACAGGTGTAAGGCGATACTAATGGCGTGCGGTGAGGTATCATCGTTAAACTTCATGGCGTTCTCTAACAGCTCATTGGCAATGTAACTCACAGCACTCTTAATCTCCACTTGTTGAGCTGTAGCATTCGTATCCTCTTGGTCAGTGGGAAAAAATGTTACCACATAGTCAGCCATGAAATCTGCGGATAACCCATTATTCCGCCAGCGATGCTTTAACGGAATCGAGCTGGGTGAAAATTGGATAACCAAGTATTCCTCACTGGGAGGTAGCTGTTCGTTGAAATCTCCAAAGATCTGAGTCATATCGCGTTTGTCGGTAGTCTGTTTGAGGAGTGCCAAAGAAAACAATCATAACTTGTAAACGTCAGGCGTAATCTTTTTCCCAGTTCCCTATTCCCTAACTATCCTGTTGAATTGGTGCGACGCCGGAGCGATCGCGCAGCAAGGATGGTTTGGGTTTAATCACTAACAGCGTTATATCATCATAAACCTTTTGTGTCCCAATATGACGCCGCACATCCTCAATCACGGCTTGGCGAATTTCCTGGGCTGACTGTCGCCAGTTGTCACTGAGAATCTGACACAGACGTTCAATCCCATACTGTACGCCTTGGGGATTTTCGGCTTCGGGAATTCCATCGGTGTAGAGAACCACCACATCGCCAGGATTTAACTGGATTTCCGCATCGGCGACAAAATCGGCAATATCGGCGACTAGACCAATGGGAAAGCCTAAATCAATGGTATCAACTCGCTCAATTTTACCACCCGATCGCACGACAATCATTTCTTCATGTTGTCCACTCAAGCGCAGTTTATCTTGGTGATAGTCCAAGATGGAGAGGGTGAGATTTTTCTCCGATTTCATTCGCTGGATATTATGATAAATCGTTCGATTCAAGACACTTAAAAATTGCTTTGAATCCGTTTTCGCTCCTTCCAATAACGTTCTCACCGCCGTTTGCACCATAATCATCAAAACTCCACTTTCTAACCCATGTCCCGTGACATCGCCAATACCAATAGTGACATGACCATTATTTTGCAGGACATCATAATAGTCGCCGCCAACTTCAGTGGCGGGTTCCATAAAGCCAGCGATGTCTAATTCAGCAATCTGGTTCAGTTCCTCCTGTTTAGGTAACATCATCTGTTGCAGACGACGAGTTACCTCAACTTCAGCACTCAGGCGCAAATTTTCGGCTTTCAAACGACTATTGAGCAGGGTAATTTCCTGATTCGCTTGAGCCAATTGAGCCGTGCGTTTCTCCACTCTCGTTTCTAATTCTTCATTGGCATGTTGGAGGGCATCTTGACTCCGGCGCAATGCGATAGTTGCGCGTTGAACCGCTTTTTGCAGTCGCACTGGCTCACTGACTAAGATATAAACTAACACCCCAGCTAATAGTGCTGATAATCCGCCCCCTATCCACAACCATTTGGAAATAGGTGCCGTTGATGCCCATCCATTATCAGGAATTGCCGCTAATTGCCATGATCCGTTCGGTAACGTTACCTCTAAACGGACAGGATTTTGTTGAAAAATACTGGTATCTCCGAACACTAAGTCTCCTGTTTCACCCAATCCATCTTTACCCCGAATACCATACTGAAGTTTGCTAGAAAGATTGAGTAATCCTGCTTCCTGAAATAACGTATTGCGGTCAAACCCAATACCCACTAGACCCCAATAGCGACCACTTTGGGGAGGTTGATCGGGGGGCGTGATAAATATCGGGGTACGACTAATAAATCCCCAATTTTTTTTAGGTTCTAACTGCAACGGACCAGCAAAAACGGTTTGGCGGCTTTGAATGGCTCTCTCAATGGCGTCTCGTTCTTCCGGAATAGTCATCGGATTAAAGCCAATCGCGTCTTCGTTTCCGGCTAAGGGATAGAGATGACTAACGATGTTATCTTTATACAGGGCTAAGAATTCAATCCCTTCTTGATCTTCAACGAGGACGCTAGAGAGACGCTCAAATTCGCTTTGGGTAATGTCTGGATTAATCGTGGACACATACGCCAATAAACCTCGTGTGAGAAAAAGTCGCTGGTTTAGGGCGGCTTCTAAGCGGGCTCTCGCTGCACTCAGTTGATTGAGAACATCCGAACGTTGTTGTTCGGAAAACCGTTGGTATTCAGCGCGTTCAAAACCCCTAACTACGGTTAGCAGAATAACTACCGTTAAGAAGGCGGCAAAATAAGGAAAAACGCGATTATTTAGGGCAGAACGGATTGAAAACCATGGGTTGTTTGTCATTGGTTAGGGAACAGGGAACAGGGAACAGGGAACAGGCAACACCTCGACTTACCTCGACTTACTTCGACTTCGCTCAGTAACACGCTCGGTAACACGCTCGGTGTGGAATATGCAATAGGCAATAGGCAATAGGCAATTAAACTTCAAAAATTTTCCTTTGTTTAATTACGAGTAAGGTGATATCATCATAAAGTTGCTGTGCTTGAATATGCTGGCGTAGGTCATAAATAACGGCTTGCCGAATTTCAGCAGCGGATTGTTGCCAATTCTGACTGAGAATCTGACACAAACGTTCGATGCCGTATGGTATCCCTTGGGCATTTTCTGCTTCTGGAATCCCATCGGTGTAGAGGACAACAGCATCTCCCGGATTTAACTGGACTTGAAGATGTGCCACGAAATCAGCAATATCAGCATCTAAACCAATGGGAAACCCTAGATCAATGGTATCAATTCGCTCAATATGACCTCCAGCACGCACGACAATGATCTCTTCATGTTGTCCGCTCAAATTTAGGATACCTTTTTGATAGTCCAACAAAGCCAAGGTGAGGTTTTTGTCGGAGTTCATCCGCTGGATGTTTTGATAAATGGTGCGATTGAGGATATCTAAAAATTGCTTGGGGTCAGTTTGGTTACTTTCTAATAGGGTGCGGACGGCGGTTTGTACCATTAAGCTTAATACCCCGCTTTCTAAGCCATGTCCCGTCACATCACCAATACTAATTTGGACGCGATCGCGATAGGGTAAGATATCATAATAATCCCCACCCACTTCCGTCGCCGGTTCCATAAATCCAGAAATCTCTAAGTCAGTAATTTGATTCAATTCTGCCTCTTTTGGAAGCAGCATCTGTTGTAAGCGACGAGTAACATCAAGTTCAGCGCTCAATCGCAAATTTTCTGCCTTGAGACGTTCATTGAGCTTAGTAATTTCCTGATTTGCCCGAAACAAATCCGCTTGGGCTTTTTTTCGTTCAGAGATGTCGCGAAATGTACCCGTATAAAAGCAATCTTGACCCGATTTCGTTTCCACAACCGTTGCTTCTAGAGGAAAGCGAGACCCATCAACCCGACAGCCAATAATCTCATGTCTGCCAACTTTTAATAACCGTTCCATTCCTATATCAGTATCATCGGCGGCGGGTGTTGACCAATCTAATAGCTGATGAATATCCATGCTGATGAATTCGTTGATGGAATACCCAAAGATCTCTTTCGCACTCGGATTAGCCGTGACAATTTTGAGTTGAGGTTTGGTGAAGGTAATAATCGCATCCATTGCCGTTCTCACAATGGCATCGGTGCGGGTTAAAGCCTCTTCTAAGGCATCCATTACCTGGTTATAGCGCTGGGCAATTTGACCGACTTGCGTAAACGGTTCGACAGGAACTCGTAAGCTTAAATCTTGAGTCTGGGCTTGGGCTTCCATTACCTGAAACAGGTCACAAATCTCAGTTTTGGCGCGATGTTCGGACACATTTAAACCAATCTGTTCCGCCTCAATACTCACCCGCATTGGCAAAAAACGATTGGTGATGAATAATAGGAGATAGGTTAAACCAAATGCCCAAATACCACAACTAAGAATTCCGATTACCTGCACACCAAGCTGAATCACTGGACTCAATCCCGTATCCAGCAATTCCGGTTGACCAAACAACGCCACGGCTAATGTTCCCCAAATTCCTCCACCCAGATGCACGGGTATAGCATCGACAGCATCATCAATCTGCCACCGTTCCAACCAATTCGACATCAAGGTGGCAATAATACCCCCAATTGCCCCAATAATCACGGATGCGGGAGAGGTGACAACATGGCAACAGGCGGTAATTGAAACGAGTCCCGCTAAGGAACCATTAATTAGGGATTCGACTTCCGGAAGCTGACACCGATACCAGCTAACCATTCCCGCTGCCATCATTCCGGCAATACCTGCTAGCACGGTATGCACAATAATGCTAGGGACTTGCTCATTTAAAGTCAATGTGCTGCCCCCATTGAACCCCAACCAGCCAATCCACAGTAACATGGCACCTAAAACCGAAAGGGGTAAATTAGACCCATGGATTTTTCGTGGTGGTAGATGATCCGGAAATCGCCCGGTGCGTGAGCCGATAATCATCAGACTGGCGAGGGATACCCAGCCCCCCAGACTGTGAACGACTGTAGACCCCGCAAAATCAACAAAGCCTAATTGTTCTAGCCACCCCACTGATACGTCTAAATCAATCCCGTTCCACGCCCAATGTCCAAACAGGGGATAAATCAGACCAGACACCAAACTGGCTAAGATTAGGTAAGCCGGAAACTTCATCCGTTCAGCTACCGCCCCGGAGACAATCGTGGTAGCGGTGCTGCAAAACATGGCTTGGAACAAAAAGAACGCCGCCAGTCGGGGTGTAGCTTCAACGTGAACGAAGAAATCGCTTGAGCCAATCCACCCCAGCACTGAGGTGCCAAACATAAAGGCATATCCGAACGCCCAAAATAAGGCAATAGATATGCCCAAGTCAGCTAAGTTTTTAATGGCAACATTGATACTATTTTTCGATCGCGTCAGCCCTGACTCCAGGCACATAAACCCGGGTTGCATCAGGAATACCAAGCCAGAACAGACGAGGAGCCACAGAATATCAATCACTTACATCTCTTGTTTTTGGCATATAGATATATATCATCCTTACAGATATGCCCACTCTAATTCCAGAATTTTCAATTGCTGCTTACCATCCCTCTTGTTGCTGAGCAATCCCTCCTAGGGCATATTCTTTGGTCTCTTTGTTCTCAATGGTTGTGGCTATCTGTCTGGCTTGGGATAAGGTTTCTAGGGCTTTGGGCTGATTACCTGCGATCGCGTACTGTTGAGCCAGTTGCCGCAGTAGGCTGGTTTTATAGATGGCATCCGTTAATCCATTCGCCACTTGTTTGACAAAATCATAACGTTTCTGGTTTAATGCCACATCAATGGTTTGCCAAAGTTGAGTTTGCCATTGTTGGGGTTGCTCAATCTGCTCAGCCGCTTCCAGTGCAGCAGTTGCGGTTTTCCCGGCGGCTAAACTATCACCTGCATGAGCATACTTTAGCGCAAGTTTAATTGAAATTGTCGCTTTGGTTTCAGGATTGGTAATCCCTTGGGCAATATCTGTGGCAAAATCATAGCGCCAAGTTTCATCCTGATAAATGTGATTCAAATCATTTAAATTTGCCAGGGGTGCGGCTGTATTTACGAGTAACTCGTCCCGCTGTTGTTCGTCCTGAATGGTATTCACAACCGTCAAAGCTTGGCGGAGTTGTTCCGAAGCGATAGATAGATTACCTTGTGCCGCTGATGTTTGAGCCAAGGTTAAGATCATCCGAGTTTTATCCAGTTGATTCGGAATCTTATCAATCATCTGGAATACCAGATTCTGAGATTTATCCTGAGCCAATACGGTGGCTAAATTGGTAAAGTGATTGGACTGTTCATACTCAGAACTTAAACGCTGAATCATCTCTAACGTTTGAAGAGTTAACGGCTCAACATCTTCCCCCCTATCGAGATAAACTCCAATTAGGGAGATCATTAAGGGAATTTTTTCAGCATCGCTTTCCATTGTGCTAAGGACAGAAAGTGCGCTCTTTAAATGTTCAAATCCTTGGGTTGTACTTCCCCACTTGATCAAGGCATTGGCAATTGTCGTTAATAATGAGACTTGTTCTGATTTCCGTTCTACTGTTTCCACTAAGGGCAAGGTTTTCTTGATGATCTCAAGTCCGGGCTGAGGATTTCCTAATTCGGCATAAGCTGTGGCAATAGCCAAAGATTCTTGAATGATGTCAGGATTACGGGTTAAGCTGGGTACCTCTGCGAGTGCGATCGCCAGCAATTCAGCGGCTTGCTCTGGATTCCCTAGTTCTCTATACCTTGCCGCAATCTGGCGCAGGGCTTGACTTTTTGTCCAAACGGGTATGTCAAACGCATATTGCGTTTCAAACTTTTGCACTGATTGTGTAGCTAATTCCAGGGTTTCGCGGGCAGCTTGGTTTTGTTCTAAGGCGATATAATTATCGGCAATAGGGATGAGAAGACTAGCATTCGGTTCCGTCCAAAATAGACTCCGTTCTGGAACCACAGAAATCGATTCAATCGTTTTGGCAAGAGAAAGCGCTTGATTGAGGAAAGAAACCGCTTGATTATTTTGACCCATTTTTGCCCCATGACGAGCAATCGTTTGTAATGTTTTTACCTGATCTTCCTTATTTGTTAGAGTAAGCGCCACCTCCTGAGCAAAGTCATATTGACCAGCTTCTAGGGCTTGCTGAATAATCGACTCAAACAGCTCAACTTTAGGATCTTTGTATTCTGCGAGGGGTAATAAGACCCGATCCGGAATCGGTTGGGCATATTTAAACGCCTCCCTATATTGTCCCTGACTCAGATAAGCATTCGCCAGCAAAAAACGATTGTAGGCGGTTGGGTAATCGTTTGCTCCTGTCAGATTATTTAGAATTGTATTAACTTGGTTTTGCTGTCCGGTTGCTAGAAAATCTTTCACCCAATCAAATACTAAAAACTCCTCACTTTTTTTACTCAGTTCAAAGGCTTGGGAAACGATTGACGCCGCTTTTTCCTGCTGTCCCACGGCTACTAGCGCTTGCGCTAAATTTCTTAAGGTTGTGACTTTTAGGGAGAGATTGGTAATGATTTGACCACTTTCTAAAGCAATATCATAGCGTCCGTAACGCCACGCCATCTCAGCTAGCGATCGCGCGATGCTATCTTTATTATCAGTATTAGGTATTCCCTGGACATAAGCCAATGCAGCGTCATATTCATGGCGCTGGATATATTCCGCTAAAATAGCAGATTGAGCCAGGTATTGCTGATAGCTATCCGCTTCCAGAGTTGGGCTAAGAGAAATTGCCTGTGCAAATTGTCCTTGACGGGCATATCCGGTTATAATTTCTACCAAGGCTCGATATTTAGCGGCATCAAGTTCTAAGTTTTGGGCATAGTCTAAGGCTTGCTCGTACTTTTGCTCGTTGATATAAGCCTGAGTCAGCAATATCTCCCCTTGCATTCGGACAGAATAGCCTTGATTGTCCGGTAATGGTTCATCGTAACTAATTGTTGAGAGTCGTGCGATCGCGTCTGGGTAAGCGCCAATTTTGCTATACTCAGCGATAATCTTAACTAAAAGCGGGTTGCGGATAGTTTGTTCCTCTAGGGTTTGCGCCAGTTCAAAGGCTTGTGATAAGAGTCGGGTAGCCTGAGCCAACTGATTTTCCTTAGCTGAAGCACGAGCATTTTCAATCAACTCCCAAACCTGATCAAGTTTAAGTGTTGAGTTTTGGGTTAAAGCGGAGACGTAATTCAGGTTTCTCCTCTTATCTGGCGATGGATTAGCTAAAGCCATATCCAACGCCGTTACGCTACCCAAACAACCGACGATTATCAGCACAATCCATCGTTTCATAACACTATAACTCCTTAACCGCAGACTGCTCCAGATATAAATTTTGTCGTTGTACTGAGGTTGACTGGGAATCCGACAAATTTGTGTCCGGAGAGGAAGGGTAGATTTTGCATCCCATGTAAACAGCTAACCAATTATCAAATACCGGACAGCTTACGAAAAAACACTATGCTTATCCAAATACGCCGTCTGTTAAATCGGTTTTTTAGAAGATCAAGGACAATCAACGATGAACCTCTGAACAAGGTAAGTTTGATTGTCATTATCTTGATTGATATTTTTATTTTAATCAATGTTTTTACCGGACTGAATGATATTAGCCAATGGTATATTAACCCTTCATCGGCTTATCCCTGTTATTCTGAGTGGAAAAATTACCAAACCCAAACAACTTCAGATAAAGATTATGAGATTATCCAGTCCTCAGTGATATCGGCAATAAACTATCAATATAATTTTCAGCAAACCTATCAACAAGCAGCGGTTGGACATCTAGGCGCAGTGTCTCAAACCTGCTTAGAGTACGGCAGTTACAAAGATAAACTCAATAATCCTGAAAATCAGCAAATCATAGCGACTATTGATCAGAAACAAGAAGAAATAAGTCAGATTGAACAAACGAATCGCAGTATTCGTGAGCAATATGACTCAACTTTATTGGAAAAAATAGCAGGTCAGTCTCGTGATCAGTCCATTAATAGAGTGGGTGCAGAGCAAGCCAAACAGCAACTTGAACAAAATAACCGCAATATTGCTAGGCTTAAACAGGAAATTGCTCAGCTTAAAAATCAACTGAAGGCAAAACCGGAAAGTTTAGCTTTCATTAACTTTCTGAATAATAACAGGACATTTCAATCCATTGAAAACGCCTACCAGCAGGCATCCTTTTGGTATCCGAGCCTCCAATTCGGCTTTCAATCGCTATTCCTGTTGCCACTAATTTTCTTTTCCTTATCAGTTTATAATTTTGCTCAACGAAAAGCATATGGACTTATTGCCCTAATTAGCTGGCATTTGTCAGTCGTCTTTTTTGTACCACTGATCTTTAAGCTCTTTGAGTTTCTGCAATTTGGTACAATCGTTCAATTTCTCGTTGCTCTGATTAGCACCCTTTTAGGCGGACTCGTTTTTCTGGTCAGTTATGCTTATATCTTACTAATTCCTCTGATTGGGTTTGGCATTATCAAGTTTTTCCAAAAAATTGTCTTTAATCCAAAAATTCAGGCAGCTAGGCGAGTCCAAAAATCACGATGTATCCGGTGTGCTAATAAAATTCCGACCCATGATGCTTACTGTCCCCACTGTGGTTTTTATCAATACGCTGAATGTCATAATTGTCATAGTATGACTTATAAGTATTTACCGTATTGTAAACAATGTGGACAGTCTCAAGATTCCAGTTAATAGTAGATTCGTCGTTACGCTGTCTTCGCAATAAGCACTCGCGATCGCGTACAATTCAGGTAAACATAACTCGTATTTGGCTGGTTATCCGAGTAAGCTGTTATGCATTTAAATTGGGTACGAGTAGCGAGCAAGATGTTCAATGTAGCGAGCAAGATGTTCAATGTAGCGAGCAAGATGTTCAATGTAGCGAGCAAGATGCTCAATGTAGCGAGCAAGATGCTCAATGTAGCGAGCAAGATGCTCAATGTAGCGAGCAAGATGCTCAATGTAGCGAGCAAGATGCTCAATGTAGCGAGCAAGATGCTCAATGTAGCGAGCAAGATGCTCAATGTAGCGAGCAAGATGCTCAATGTAGCGAGCAAGATGCTCAATGTAGCGAGCAAGATGCTCGCACTACGGCAAGGATTTCGCCATGATTAAAATTAAGGTTTAAATGCCGAACGGCTTAAGCATTTGGGTATCACCGAAACCCTTGATCTACCGTAGGGTGGGCATTGCCCACCAGCCTCATCTGAGCGTGCCATTGAAGCTAAGTTAATATACCAGACACAAGCAAGTGCGATCGCGTCTCAGATGCTGGAGTTGCCCAATCGTACTGTAGCACTAACTCGCAGCGTTTCCCCTTCATAGAGGTTGATTGACAAAGGAGACATAATAAAGTTATGATCTGATGATAACTGTCTAGACGGAATAGAAAGACAGGATATTTTGAGCCAAGAAGATAGGGACTACGGACTTGAAACGTTACTTGACTTAGATGGGGAAATCTTCCCCATGGAAAACGGCTATTGGACGAAATTTGAAGCTAGGAAGGTGGCTCCAAATGAGCATATACCCCATGGCATCAAATATAGTTTAACTTTACATAACAGTAGAAATGAAAGAATTATCGGATACGATAATGCACATGGAATAAAACGTAAAGGGAATAAATACACGGCTAATCGAACTGTCTGGGATCACAAACACAAACGAAATATTGTCGAAGCTTATGAGTTTGAAAGCGCAGGTCAGCTACTAGAAGATTTTTGGACTGATGTGAATCGCATTATTATGCCAAAATAAGAGGTAATTTTCATGGAAAATAAGGTTATGAAAATAGGGATTATCTCTAGAGAAGATTATATCAAAAGAACTATAGCGATTGCCAAAGGAGAATATAAACCACAAAAAGATGAACCGAAAGTGTGGTTTGAATCGATGAAGTCGCTAGCCCAAGTCTTGAGTAATGAAAATCAAGACTTGCTGAGAATAATCATTAACCACGAGCCACGTTCTCTTTCAGAGCTTGAAGAGCTAACCCATCGGAAGAAGTCTAACCTGTCTAGAACCCTAAAAACTTTAGAAAGATATGGAATAGTTGAGCTAGTCAAAGATAAAGGCAAAGTTATTCCCAAGGTTAAAGCTACAGATTTCCAAGTTGAGTTCAGCCTTGAGAATCACCTTTCTCATCTTGCTGATTCTGCCATGGTTTAGTTCACTCATCGTCGTAGGTTATCTACAGTTAAAAAAAATGACTGAATTACTTCAGCGCGTTATTGCACAGCTTGAGAAATTGCCAGAAGAAGAACAAGATGCGATCGCTACTCCTCTTTTAGCAGAATTAGAAGATGAACGGGCATGGAAAATTCGTTTTGAATCCACGACCAACGAGCAATGGGATAAGCTAGATGACCGTTTTGATTATGGGGAGGAGCGGTGGTTCGGTATCGGTTTTCTCGGTAACGGTGTAGCGGTTGTCGTCTGGACAGAACGACAGGGTGATGTAATCCGGATTATCTCAGCACGAAAGGCTCTCTCGATATGAGCGAAAACGATTTGAACAATACCTCAAATACTAATTGGGACGCACTCGAATCAATGTCTGATGAAGATATTGATTATTCTGACATCCCACCGTTGACCGATGAATTCTTTGAGAGCGCGACACTGCGAATTCCATCAGATAAAGCACGCCATCTGATTCAGATTGATCCAGATGTAATAGCTTGGTTCAAAGCCCAAGATACAGAATACAAGACACTGATTAATACTGTTCTACGCCGCTACATTGAAAGCAATGGCGACAAGCACTGAGCCTAACTGGTTAATATACCAGACACAAGCAAGTGCGATCGCGTTTCAGATGCTGGAGTTGCCCAATCGCACCGTAGACGGTCTGCCAAGCTATTATGGTGGTGACTAGCCCTTAGTTCGTGTCACCCATGTCTATCTCTCAGCCTTTAGCTATTCCACCTGGATTCGAGCAGTTAAGCAAGGAGCAGCAAATTGATTACGTTCAGCAACTTTGGGATCTAATAATTGCTGTACCTGAGCAGATACCTGTTCCTGAATGGCATCTTGAAATTGTACGCGATCGCGTTTCCTCGCAGGATGCCACACAAAAAAATACGTGGAATGAGGTAAAGCAACGACTAATGAGCAAGTATAATGAACGCAAATCACTAAGAAGTACGATAAAATTAAATACAAGTTTGCTATACCCCTAAGCGGACGTGGTTTAACAAATATTTACATAACCTTTTTACAAGGAAATAGTAAAAATGAAAAATCAGTCAAATACAAAAAGAATAGCTGAAATTATTTCTCTTGTTTTACGGTTAATGGGAGGTTATGCCTATTCAAAAACTAAACTTGTAAAAATAGTTTATTTGCTAGATATAATACAATCAAGAAAAGGAAATAAACATTTTAGTACAGCAACTTATAAAAGTTATTACTACGGACCTTATTCAGATGATATAGAAGAAGCAATAAATTTACTGGATAATTTTGGCTATGTAGAAGTTGGCAAAAAAACCAGCGTCAATGGTAACACTTACTATACATTTACATTGAAAGATACACCTTATTTGGGTGAGTTAAGTCAGAATGAAAAAAATGAGATAAGTAAATATACTTCTCAATTAGTAGAGCTAGAACGGGGAAAATTATTAGAGTTAGCGTACAGTACAAAAGAATTTGAGAATACTCAATTTGGTGAAGAAGTTAAATTATGAATGCCAAAGAACGCTTTCCTTTTACGGTTCATAGAAATACTGAGTTTGACAGGTTAATTGACAATTTAATCAATACAGGTGTAATTGATTTAGTTAAGATTGACTCTGCATACAAAATTGAAATCAATAAAATTGATGTATTTTATGAAATTTTTACAATCATATTTTTACAATATTCAACGCCAGATATAATCAATATTTTATTGTCCAAAGAAACTCAACAAATAATTTTGAATGGTAATAATATTGGATATATACTTGAAGACATATCAAGTGAAGCATTAGAGATTTTGACAATCCTAATAACAAAAGAAGATGACGCTGATTATGAAAATGCTTTTAATGCACTAATTTGTGTTTGTCTGGGAAGTATCAAACCTTGCAAATTGATATTTCCTAATACTTATATAACTGAACTGGGTAGAGATACTCATGAGTTTGATGTTTTTGCTTGCACAAACGAAGATAAGTATATCCTTGTTGAGTCAACAAGAGGATTTGACAAGAAAGTTGACAACATTGATGAAAGTTATACATGGCACTTTAAGAAAGCTGTTTTCCGAAAATGGATGGTTGAAAAAATATATAGTATAGAGTGTAAATTAGTTTATATTTCTTTAAAAGAACTTTCATCTGGAAGTTCATCTAAGCCATCCCTGCCAGAAGAACTTAATGAAGAAGCTACGATTTTAGATGAATCTAGGGACAATAAACTTATATCTAAACTCCTGCAATTAGAAGGTTCTAATATCTCTATTATAGATTTTAATGAAAACCTATTAATGTCTTTAAACAAAGAAAAAATAATCAATTCAGTATACAATAAGATTTATCAAAAGTTATCGGATGCTTGTTCCTAAGTGGGATCTTAACATTGTTCGCGATCGCGTTTCCTCGCACGATACTGCACAGACGAATACATGGAATGAGGTAAAACAACGACTAATGAGTAAGTATCGTGAACGCTAAATTTCCTATCGTGCTTGACTTTAGAGCTGAGGAGGACATTAATGCAGCAACCTAATAGTACCAAACAAAGCTCAGAGCAGGCTTTTCACTGACCACATCCTATTTAGGGTTGCTATAATATGACTGTCACAAGTTTGGTAATAGCTGTGAATACCTGGAAGAATGTAGTTCGTGAAGCTCACTTGCTAGGAGGTTTAAGAGCCATTAACAATCCTGGTTCAAAAGTTAAAATTTTGCCAAATACAATCCATAACAAAGTCGCAATCTTTAACATTCCTAGTTATGATGCTTTTATCAAGGTACTTAGGAACTTAGGGCTAGTACTAGTAGGTATTGATTTCTACTCAAGCCCTGAAGAGATTGAAGGAATTTGGCCTCCTGAGTGGTATTCGTTCAGTCGAATCATAAGTAACAATGATCCACTGCATGATTCAGTTAGATCTTGGAGCAACATAAGTTTTCACGCTTACACTGAGCAGAATTACTGCCTTGCAGATCTTGCCGGAAGAATTAGTTTTCAGCTAGAGGCATGTGAAGTGCGGTTACGGGACTTGTCTGAAAGCTACCACATAGAGATTTCTAGTTTATGCCAGCTTCAAATGTTTGAAGCTGGCAAAGAAATTAAGACTTTAAATTCATTTAATATTTATCTAGCCGTACATTCTTTTTTAGTTGAGTCTTGCTCTCTAAGAGACTATCTATCTGAGTTTATGCGACTTTATGCATTTCATCAAAAGTATAGGAATGAACAAGTATTTACGATGGGTGCTTTTAGGAAGAAAATTCTGAAAAAAGAACATGAGTGTGACGCTTTTGCTAAAATTTTGTATGAAGCAACAGATCCCGACTCAGAAGATGGCTGGTTAGCAGAGCTAGGTGAGTACAGAGATTTAGTTGTACATTCTGTTCCACTTGCACAAGCAAATACTAGATCATTTTTAGTTCAGAAACTTAGCTACCTTGGTGATGACAAATATCTCCCATCTATTGCACTTCCGTTACCAGCTAATCCTGGTAATATTTCTAAAAAGCGCTCTAAAGGTATTTACTTTTCCAGTTTTGATGAATGGTTGGCAGCAGTACAAAAAGATGCTGAGGAGAGCAAACTTGCAACAGATGCTTTAGAGTATTGCTGCTTGGCTAATGCAAATCTTACTAAGCTAGCAACAGACATCATTAAGTATTCTCCTATAGAACCGAAAACTCCTGTATTTACCAAAGAAGATATTATCGAAATGCGTACCTTAGAATAATTCCTCTATATATGTTAACTATTGCCATTGGTAATCCTCTACTTTAAATTACACTTTAAATTAACACCACAAAACCCAAAAACCAGGCAAAAGGGGCGCGACAAAAGCCACACCCCCTCACTTAACTAACTCAACCCAAACAAGCCGCCAAATCCTCATCTGGTGTTGTAATCGCCTTCAACTGATACTTCTCCGACAGCAATTTGAAAACATTTGGAGAAATAAACGCCGGTAACGTGGGACCCAAACGAATATCCTTAATTCCCAAATACAGCAGCGTCAACAACACAGCAACCGCCTTCTGTTCATACCAAGACAGAATCATTGACAATGGCAATTGATTCACATCCATATCAAACGCCTTCGCTAATCCCAAGGCAATTTGAATCGCCGAATACGCATCATTACATTGTCCCACATCCATCAACCGAGGCAGAGAACCAATTTCTCCCAATTGTTGATCAAAGAAACGGAACTTACCACAAGCTAGCGTGAGAACAATACAATCTTCCGGTACTTTTTCCACAAATTCAGTGTAATAATTGCGCTCCGGTTTCGCGCCATCACAACCGCCAACTAGGAAGAAGTGACGAATTTTGCCTTGCTTAACCCCATCAATCACTTGATCCGCCACATTTAACACCGCATTCCGGGCAAATCCTGCCATTACCTGACGCGGGGGTTGCTCTTCCACAAACCCAGGCATATCTAAGGATTGTTGAATCGCGGGGCTAAAGTTGGGGATGTTACCCTCCTCCGCCGGAATATAGTTAATGCCGGCAAACCCAACAGGACCAATGGTAAATAGTTTCTCATCATAGGTTTCATGGGGCGGCATCAAACAATTGGTAGTGACAATAATCGCCCCCGGAAACTTAGCAAATTCTTTGGTTTGATTCTGCCAAGCTGTACCATAATGCCCGTACAGATGGGGATAGTTCTGTTTGAGTAAAGGATAACCGTGAGCGGGTAAAAGTTCACCGTGGGTGTAAACGGTAATCCCTTTATCAGCCGTCTGTTTCAGGATGGCTTCCAGTTGTCTGATATCATGTCCAGAGACAAGGATAGCTTTGCCTTTTCGGGGATTCAGGGGAACGGGTGTCGGTGTGGGATGTCCGTATGTATTGGTATGTCCCGCATCCAATAATTCCATCGCCCGCAGGTTAATTTCTCCTACCTTTAAGGCTAAATTTACCCAATCATCTAAGGTGAAATCTTGATGATTCAGGGCATCTAATGCTTCTTGAATGAACTCATACACCTGCTCATCTTCCTGTCCCAATTCTTGAGCATGAAAGGTGTAGGAAGCCGCGCCCTTAATTCCATAGAGAACCGTAAGTTTCAGGGAGAAGATGTCAACATCACGCGCCGATTCACTAATGAAGCCTAATGCTAAATCTTGACCCTGTTCGACTAAACTCTCATTAAAATCAGGATGATACCCAGACACTCTTGTCCATTTGACGGGTTCAGGGCTAGCTTCCTTGACTTTAGCTTTTAAATTATCTCGCTTCTCGATACAGTCACGGACATACTTAGTAAACCGTTTCCGGTCAAAGTTGACATTTGTCATTGTGGCGAATAAGGATTCGCAGGTGAAGACATCCTCATCGTGAGTAGAAATGCCTAACTGACGGGCTTTAATCACCACTGGCGCAAGTCCGCGCAAGCAGTAGACTAATAAATCTTGAACGGCGTTAAGTTGGGGGCTTTTACCACATGCGCCCCATTGATGACAGCCATTACCACTGGCGGTTTGTTCGCACTGTTCGCAAAACATAAGTTACTTTTTCCTATATTTCGTCTCTATGTCTCTACTCTAGGAAATTTTTAGCCGATAACGCTTTGACTTAAGTCAATTTTTGTAATCTCCGGCAGTTTGTAAAGAAGTTTTACAGTTTCATGCCAGTTTTTTGGGTGCAAGGATGGTGTCCCTACAAATACAAGGCTAATGGATCAAAATCACCTCTATCTTTAGGTAGAACTTTAAGTTGTCAACTGTTTAGCCAAGGTTTAATATCGCTTCAGCGTCTAGCTTCAATGTGATGCTGTTTGAGTAATCGGTTGAAGTCTTAGGTATCCCTTGTGGCAATAAGCTGTCATGCATTTAAATTGGGTATTAGTAGCGAGCAAGATGCAAAGCCTGCGGCATGGCTTCGCTAAAGCCTGCGGCATGGCTTCGCTAAACGCACTACAAGGATTTTGCCATTATTGATATTAAGGTTTAAATGCCGAACAGCTTAATTACGTCTATTCCTATACTCTTAATAATGACGGCTTGAGCAGCTATGATTAAGTCTGCATCGTAGGCTACATAGGAATTATTCCGGGCAAAAGCCCATAGTTCAGCCGCTTCTTGCATTACGTTACGAGTAAGATGCTGCCCAATACCGTAGATCACAGCCCAATTGCGTTACCATAATTGGTAAAGTTTTTTTATGTAGTGACTATGACTAAGTTGCTTGAGCAATCTGAAGAGCAAGATAAAATCTTAGGTATATTAGATAAAGTGTCTGCCTTCAGTTTTATTTTTGCTGTCCTGTTTACCCTGATAATCGGAATTGATTCCGCAACACATAGCTTGAATAAACCAGAGATAACCATGAATCAAGACTATTCAAATCGGATAAACAACTATCCTGCTTATCAACGAGGAAATGGTAGTGTGAATGAAGCATCAAAGCTTCGTCCTCAACCTCCCCAAAGTCGGCAATCTCCGAATACTCCAAGTGCCACAAGCGCTCCCAAATCCTCCGAAGGAAATCAATCGGGTAACTCAGGTGAAAATAGTGGAAGCAGTTAATTATCTAATAACTCAATAAAGCAATGGTTACACGGCGAGAAACCCTGAAAAATGAAATAGACAAGCTGAGCGAGGAGCAACTAGAAGTCGTCGCTGCTTTCATTAACTATCAGCTTGGGCGAGTCAGCGTATCAACTCCTATCTGGCAAAAAGCAACACCAACGGAACGGGCGAGATATTTTCGGGAATGGGTATCGCAACTACCTAAAAATAGTCCAAGTTTATCAATAGAAGTGATGAGTCGAGATAGCATTTATGAGGAATGAGGCGATACCAGCTAGTTCTCAGCGAGTAAACGAGAAATGTCTTTAACGGTACTCGCTAAAATATCCGCCGCTTGGTCAATTTCAGCTTCTGTCGTAAATTTCCCGATTCCGATTCGTAATGCTCCCTCAATAACATCTTCAGGAAGATTCATCGCACGCAGAACATGGGAGGGGGCTTCTACGCCTGATGAACAAGCTGATCCCCTGGAAATGGCTAATTTTCCACGCACTCTGGCGATTATGGCGCTGTTGGGGATACCTGGAATGGAGATATGCAGGTTTCCAGCCAGACGGGAGTTAATATCTCCATTAATGATAAGTTCGGGAATTTTTTCTGCTAATTGAGCTTGCAGGCGATCGCGTTTAGCGGCGATCGCACTCTCATCTTGTACCATCTCCAACTGTCGCCATCGACAAGCTTCCCCTAAACCAACAATTCCAGGCAGATTCAGCGTACCGGATCGTAATCCTTTTTGATGTCCTCCTCCAAACAAGATTGGCTCTAGGGTATAACCTCGTTTAACCACCAAAGCGCCAACCCCTTGGGGAGCATAAAATTTATGTCCTGACACCGCTAAATAAGTGATTCCCCATTCAGCAACGTTAATCGGAATTTTACCGACGGCTTGGGAACCGTCGCATAAGAAAGGAATATTATGATTCTGGGCAATACGACCAATTTTTTCAATGGGATAGATGTTCCCAATCTCGTTATTAGCCGCCATAACACAAAGCAAGGAAACCCCATCCCGACAGGTTTGTTCGAGGTGGTTTAAATCTAACCTGCCTTGGGAATCAACGCGAAGGTAAATAATTTCCGCCCGTCTTCTTTTCTCTAATGCTTTACAGGTATCTAAAACCGCTTGGTGTTCTACAGGAGAGATAGCAATGCGAGGTAAAGAGTCATGACTGGCGGCGATAGTCCCTTGAATTGCAAGATTAATACTTTCGGTTGCTCCCGATGTAAAGATAATTTCTTTCGGGGATGCGCCCACTAATTGAGCTAGATGTTGAGCAGCTTGGGAAACGGCGGCGGCTGCTTTGTCACCGAAGACGTGATCAGTGCTACTGGCATTGCCAAACTGAGACGTCATAGATGCTAAGACTTTTTCAGCAACTCTCGGATCAGTTGGAGTGGTGGCGTGATAATCCAAATAAATCAGTGTCTGCTCTTTTATCATCAACTCTGGCATCCTGGTAGTAATCAAGCGATCGCTTAATAAGCTTCAACACAAATTTCCTGACTCAACTGACGAAACTCATCATCCAACGTGTATTCAGCATCGCGGATAGCCTGACGGAGTTCACAGGCAGGTTTAAGGCAATCGCGCTCATAATCCATCAACGTTAAATTTAAGTGAGGATAAAGAATTTTGAGGAAGCCCGATGCAGATTTTAGAATAGCATTTTGATCACGGACAGTAGCACTTTTATCAAACTTAGTGTGTTGCTGAGCGTAGGTAAAGTAGCGGTTATCCCGTCGGAGACTGAGGAGAGCTTCCCCAAAAAAGTCCATTTTGAGACCTGCACCCGAAGCAGCCATATCATAGGTGAATTTAGGAATCTTCCATCCTGGGATAATTCCAGCAAAGCGGTCAAGCAAGGCTGTTTCCGAGAAGAAATAGGGAAGGTCAACAACAAGATTATTAGAATTTTTAGGTTGTAGAAAATTATCTAACTCTATATTGGCTAGAAGCATTAAAGAACAGTCACTAGAAATATCTTGATATCCCCCACAGTTATAACGATTACTAGCTAGATAAGTTTTTAGAGGACCAATGACTTCATCAGGGTTATCAAAGGTCAGGCTTTGGACTTCATCTAAGACAACCACATCATGGCGACCTAACAGACCAACTTCACGAGTTCTAGCGTTAAAGAAAAGTTGAGCGCGGCTAATTTTACCGCCACTAACCATTGAAAGTTTACCACTAATGTTTTCATAAACATAGCTTTTGCCCGTACCTTTTGGGGCGAGTTCCATAAGGTGATAATTTGCCTCTACTAAAGGTAACAGACGAGCTAGTATCCACGTTTTAGCTGTATGGGTATAGTTGGGGTGTTGTGGGTTATACCCCATTGAACAAAACATCAGGTCTCGCCACTGGTCGGTACTAAACTGGGCACGACAGTTAGCATAAGCCTGCAGATCGACTTTAGAACATTGGAAGGGATCAAAGTCAATAATTTCAGGCGTACCATCAGACAGAAGACCTAGAGAGATTTTACCCCAGATTCCTTGGCGCAGTAGCATTTCGTGACGCTCGATCAAATCTGTCGAAATCGTGCATTGGTTAAGGCTGAGTATCGGTATTTGTGCTTGAGGCTCAGGAATTTCACCCTTACCTTCTTCTAGTTTGACCCTGACTTTGAGGAGGGCAATTAGTTTATAAATTTCCCCCTGAGTCAGCCTAAACTTGATGACATTAACATCATCTTTTCGCGGAAAGGCTTTACTCACAAAAGCATTAACCTTATCCGCTTCCGTAGCGGTCAGAGAGCCATTACCCGGAACCAGTTTATCAAGCAGCCACTCAGCCACAAAGCTCGGAACTCCCGCTCCTGTAAGTCCACTAGAAGGTAAGCGAGTTTTATCAATGCTAAGGTTGCCAAAAACTGCACGAATGTGGTCACTATCGTAGGTATCTATATTATAGGAAGTCATCAAGCCCACTCTCCATTCCACTGCTAAAGATTTGATGCACTTCAATGCTAGACTCTGGATCTAAATCAGCCCAACCACGTTCAGCATTCTGGTACTGAAATTCCAGTTTACCGGTTAGAGATAAATATTTGCCCTCATGTGTAGGAGGCAGTTCGGGCCATGTTGAGATAGAAATCTCAATTAACTGACGCTGATGGGGTTGAACCGTAACGGCTAAATCCTTAGCCTGTTGCAGAGAGACAAGCTGATTAACTCTCAGTCTCAGATCTTCAATCGCTACGGCATTAGGATTATAAATATCAACCCGAAGAGGACTATTTTCTCCGGGTCTACCTTCACCACTACATTTAATAATAATGGGAGCACGTTTTACGGATTGCGTCAGCACTGAAAAGCCAACGATAACTTCTTCCGGATAGAGTCCTCCGTGGCAGCCAGTTGCACTCTGCTTGGTTGTATAGCTAAAGGAACTAAAGCTACCACAACCTCTGATGACACTGATATCGTGGGGTAGGGAAAATCGAGTCTTATCTAAAACTGTAAATGGCGGGTATTCAACCTTCCCCATTGCCATGCGTCCTTTAACGTCTAAAGTTTGAGTATTAGGAACAAGTTTTGGAGAAGTTCCCATTAGCTGACCATGATCGCTAGCAATAAGAATATGTAACTTATCTGGCTGAGGATGTAGAGCGATAAAGCGCAAAATATCTTCAGCAATCGCCTGCAATTCTCTGCGCCGTTTAATCCGATAGAGTTCCTGCCAATCGGTTTCATTATGGAAAAGTTTATCAAAGCGGTCTGTATCCCAACAGTAAAGGCGAAATTTACCTCTCTCTAGAGCTTTTTGTAGTCGTTTTTTGGTGACATCATTATCGGTATAGCGTTTCCCATTTTTATAATGAAATCCCTTGCCTGCATCGGCTTTCCAAGTTTCGTGGCTGGGACATTTCTGGCTATACAGACTCCATTTCGCATACTCAGTTTTCGTGGGCAAAATACTGAATCTGGGTTGTAAGCCTTGTTTAAGTTGGAGTTTCCTGTTTTTGGTTAGCATGTCGAGTAACGTTTGATGGTCGAGCCAACCTAGACCATCGACTACAACCCAAAAAACGGAGCTATCTTTACAGAGTTCTTCAACCTTGTGACTAACGTTGTAGTTCAACCAAGAGGTTGATACCGCATCAACCGTGAGAGTTGGATAGTGGTGAAGTATCCAGTCTTCAAAACTAGAAGCGAGTCGATGACAAGCTTGCTTTTCTTGGGGAAGATTGGCAATGACTGTTTCCCATTTGCGTAGGGGTAAATAAGCCTCGGTAACCCAAGCTAAAACCTCTTCAGGTGAAGCATCTAGTGACAGGGGTTTTGGTTCGGGTGGACGTTGCTCCTGGGTGAGATCTTGATATTGCTCATGGCTGATGTACCCTTTTAACTGCTTTTCACGCACAGAATTTCTGTACGTGGGATGCTGCTTAAAAACCTCGTAGGCTTGGGTGGCAATTTGTTTAGAAAAAGGCTGACTGTTCAAGTCTAAGGTATCGAGAATATTGCCTTGGGTCGCATGTAACTTCTGCTCCCAAAAGTTTTGGAATTCGGTCTGGAGAGTTGGCGGTACATCTAGAGGGTAGGTTCCTAATGCTGAAGCTAAATCTGTTGACTTGTCTTTAGTCAGTCCCAGCCATTGCTTGAGGAGATGGCGTTTGTTGTCTGTTTGGTAGTAAGGATTTAACTCTGAACTGGGACGATGTGCCTGCCATACCTGTTCGAGAACCTGGGCTTCTTCAGGTACTTCCAGGGGAAGCCACTGGGCTAAATTTGCGATAGAAGGACTACTGAGCCAGATTTCCGGATCACTCGCTGTCAGGTCAGCGAGTAGGTGAGCAATGGGTTGTGTACGATATCGCTCAAGGTGAGTGACAACCGCAAGGCACCGTTGTTCTGTCCAGTCGGCAGGGATAGCGATCGGGTGAAAGAGATGGGTTAGTTTTTCTTGGGGAGGGCGTTTAATCTGATCAATTAAATGGCTACGATTCCAGCAACGCAGCCATGTTTGTGTCCAGTTACACAAGCTTTCTCCCTGTACCCAATAGGGAGACCCATTGATCTCAAAGTCGCGCATCCAATCGAGTTCGGATGCGATTAGATGATACCCCGGTGGAATAGCATAGGTCTTGGATGGATCAAGAACGATGGGTTTTTCAGGATTGGGAGGGGTTTGCCCTGCGTCAGAGGGTAACTCAAATAAATTAAAAGATGTATATTGTCCTTGTTTTGCACCCAGTTTTTCAATCATGTCTGCCACTATCAGAACACCTCCGTTGTTGCTTGCAGATAAGCAGACAAGCGTTTATAAAGTGCTAGTTGCTCTTCTTTGGGTAGTTCTTTAAACAGAGTTTCAATTTGGCTAGCTCTATCTTGGTTCTGTACAGCTCGGCACTTCTGCTCCAATTCTTTTAAAACATCCTTCTCTTCTAGGAACTCTTCATGCCGATGACGGGTCTGTTGGATATTGTGCAGCAAATTGTTAGCCATGTCTAGTTTTTGAGAGGGTTCATCAACAACGTCTAACTGCTTACTTTGACTCTGTAAGTCTGAGAGCCACTGTTGGGCAGCGTTAATGGATTGCTGACGACGCTGCTGGAGGGAGGCTGCTAAAGCCTGAAGTCGGTTTTGATAAGGATTTAGGTCATGCAACTGTGTCCGGCTGGCTGTGATCGCGCCTATCACGTCCTCTATTTCGGCGATTGATTGGGCTTTTTCTGCCTGACGTTCAAGGTCTTCTACTTGCTTGCTATCTTCTTCCTGTTCTAAGATTTTGACTCTCAGTCGTTCATTGAGAGAGTTGATCTGTTGCTGATGGTCTGGTTGATCAAACCTTGTGAGTTCTCGGTTGACATCTTGACTCAGTTGATAGGCTTCATCCTTGGAACTTAGGCAGGTAAATCGGCTTTCCCACTGGTTTAATTTGCAGATGAGTTCATCGTGCTGAGTGTTAATCTCGTCAAGAATGGTGCAATAGGTTTGATGTTGCTGCACCCTAGGGTTTTGGCGAGCTAATTCCTCGATGCGCTCTCGGATTCCTTGATACTGGTTTTGGGAAGCGTTTGCCCCCAGCGTTTGGTATAAGTCTTGGATTTGGGTGAGGACTTCTTGCGTCTGCTCAGATTCCTTGAGCTGTTGAATCCGCTCCTCAATAGTATAACAAGCTGTTTTCAGGTCATTGACAAAGCGAGAGGGAAATTCGGCAATGCTTTCTAGAGATTTGATTTGAGCTTCTATGTTGACTTTGAGAGTAGTACCTTGATCAGGAATTTTAAAGGTTGTACTTTGGGTGAGCAAGTCCTTGACTCTGGTCTCAATTTTATCTTGTAGAATTCGGCAAGTTTGCCTCTGAGCATTCTTTTGCTCTTCTGTAGGACTGACAGTGGTGACCCCTTCTTTAATCGTAATCGGTAAACTCTTTTCGAGGGGGGTATAGTAGTTCGCTAACTCAGCTAAGGTTGGTTCTTGCTTGAGTAGCTCCTCAGCTTCAGTAGTAGTGTTATACCATGTTGTGATTATCTGAATCCCTTGCTCAAGTTGTTGGGCTTTTTTGTCTAAATCTTCTAACAGAGAGCTTTTAGACGGGTCTAGCTGATTCATCTGGCGGTAGGTTTTGATTTTCTGTAGTAACTCATGCGCCTCGTCATAATTAACAACCTCAGGAACAGTGATTTCAATAGGTTTATGCCGAATAACTTGGTTGGTACTTCCCATCGGCACAATCCAGTTATGCACGAAATCTTTTACTTTATCAAGAATGTTGGTTCCTGCCCACTCCTGAATAGCAGCACTCTTATGAGTGACTTTCTCACTTTTCTTTTTAGGAATTCCAAATTCTCCATGAAGTTCAACCTCGGCACGATGGTAAGCCAGCCATGCTGTAAAGAGAATGGCAAATGTCAATTCATTGTGACCGAAGGGAGCAGCAGATAGAGTTTCCCAAATCTCTTTAATGGGGGTCACACGTTTCTCTTGGTCGCCGATGTCGGTCATTTCTGAAATGGTGTCCCAGGCTTGGAGAATTGCCGGGTCTTTCGGAACTTGGACTGTATAGGGTGTCCCTGACTGTAGTAGTCTCCAACGATCAATAAAGACTGGCTTAATTAAATTTTTGTAAGACTTGTCAGGAAAAGGCTCTTTGAGCTCTCCTACTAATAGTTGACGAGAGACAAAGCTAATAATTTTAGATCCCGATGTGCTTTTGAGACGGAGCTTATCTTGATTATCAACAGGCGGTACATAAAAATAAAGCTCTTCTAGCATCTTGCTGACAATCACTTCTAGATTCCTCCGCCTTGCTTGAGGAATTTTATGGATGACACGACAAGTATAGACACAGCTCTCAAAGATATCTTGCAGCCCGTTGGTAAGCTGTTCATCGAACTGTTTTCCCAGTTCGGCTAAGGCGGGCCCAAATTCTTGTTTTTCGCGTATGTTTTTCTTGTTAAGAGTATCTCGCATGAGCAAAACACGAGACAGGTTTCCAGTTCCTTTCTGAGGAATCGCCACAATGACTCGCTCTTGAACAGATTGAGGGGCACTGGCTAGAACATCTTCCGCTTTTGTTTCTAGTTCTTCTAGGTCTGATGCATATTCCCCAATAAAGTAGGCAATTAGCCCTCGCTCAGTAAGCCTGTTGATGAAACGCTCAGTGGTTAGTAACCTTTCAAATTGGTCGATAGCAAAGATCTGTTGCTCAAACTGCCATTCTTCACTGTGGAGGCGGCGAGTATTAACAAACTCATCTGCTCGGATTGTCTCACTACCTAAATAGTGGGATAAGTTCTTGCGACATTCTTTGATCAGATCGTTGGGCTGGGGAGTACGTCCAGCGATTTCTTCTTCTAATTTGCGGCGTAGATCATTGAGACTAAACCCAGAGTAAAAGCGATAGGTTTTGTTACCGGAGTTGTAGTAAATAACCTGGTACTCATCAGTGAGCTGGGTGAGGATATATTTAGTCTTATGGATGGAAAAGCCAGTCATGACTGCGAGAATATCTCCATGGTGTTCATGGCTGGGTTTAGTAATTTTATCACCACTGAGGTAATACAGACCAATGGCTTTGAGAACAGTGATTTCTTCGGGGTTTGCTGAAGCGGCGATCGCGTTATAGGCTTTTTGATAGTCGTTGTAGAACGATTGTTGAGCAAAGTTACTCTTAAAAGCATCCATGAGTTGCACTGGACGCACAAGCTTAAGCCTACCCTCTACTTCAACCGGAGTAGAGTCAATAAATGTAACAACGTCTTCTTTGATAAATTGGATCGCGGTTCTACCTTGGGTAAATTCTAAATTACAGAGTAGGTAGGCGGTGAGCGGATGTAATGGATAGCAGCCCAATCCTAAATGCTGATGAAATTTTCCTAATGACGAGTCATTGGGTTGATAGGCGGTGATATATTTTTCGTAAACACTTCGGGATTCCCCCAGTAGAGTATTACCCCAGCGGTCATGGAAGGCTTGCCATTGAAAACCCTCGGACTGTCTCAGCAGATTGTCAATGACTAGCTCTAGGCTAGATTTGGGTTCATAAGTGCTAGGAGCAAGTTCAATACGACTTGTGAAGCGCTCATAGTTTTTCCGGTCTAATGTGGGAACTTGAGTATCGAGGGAAGGCTTGACTTGGGCTAAACAGAGTAGGGCAATTTTGCCCCGATGACGCCCACAAATATTGGTAATGTTCTGAAGGGCATAGTTTCCTGCCGCTTGGGGATTTTTTAACCAGGTTCTTAAGTAAGCGTTAAGTTCATCAAATAGTAGAAGTATTCCCTCAAACTGGGCTGTTTCTCCTGTACAAAGATTCTCGATTACATCTTCTAAGATTTCTTCCAAGTTGAGATTGTACTCAAAGTTAAAGGCAAATCCTTCCAGGTGTTCAGAAAGTTCAACGACTGTCGGAATAATGTCATAGTTATCTTCAGCCAATAAGTCGATCATCGTTTCAAGATCACCATGAGGTTGACCAATCTGTTTGAGATACTGTTGTGCTTCCGTTCGTTTTTCTGCTGAAAGGTCTTGGAGGTAGGTTAGAGGTTTTTGGATAAAGTGTTGCGCGATCGCGTCTTCAATGCCATGCTCTTCTAAAGCACGGCGGAGGGCTTGGATCAACATTTTGCCAAGGTCAACTTGGACTTCTCCACTAATACAAATAACCAGGTAGGGTTTAGTCCGTTCTTTATAAGCTTTGAGGCGTTCATAAATGGCAAGGGATTGTTCTGAGGTGGCAAATTGGATCTGGTGAAGAATTCCTTCGACTTCAGGACTTTCTGCTGGCTGTTTGAAGAAGTTGGCGACAGTGAGTGCAAAGTGAGATTTGCCTTTCCCGAAATCCTGCACCATCAGGTGGATATTGGCATTATTAACACTATGAAAGCTCTCTCGGAGAGCATCTAAGACTCCTACCGTTGAAAATTTAGGGTGATTGACATCGTAATTAAACACAAAACCTGTACAGAGAGGCAGATTTTTACTCTCATCTGCCATCATCTTGAAGTTGACCGCATCGGCAACTAATCCATTTTGGTTAATTTCAACAATGTCATGAATTTTCATAGTGTTTACCTAGGGAAGTTGAGTCATTAAAAGGTTTTAAGGATATAGAGTCGCTCTTGGGGCCAATTGGGATGGACGAGAGCGTTAGGGAGAATAATCCAAAGCAACTTCGGTAACTGCCTCAAGTCAATCAGTTTCTGCCAAAATAGCTCTAGATTACTGTTACCAGTACAGGCGAGGTAGGTAATCAGTCGGTCGAGTCCTTCGAGTTGGATATAGTTTTGGGGAGCAGTTCCGCATAGGTCACGCAGGACTTGAATCTCGCGGTCAAGGCGTTTATCGAGGCGGAGAAAGGTGCTGTTAGACTGTTGAGTATGACGCTCAACTAAATTTTTGGCATAGTTGATCCGATACGTCCCGTAGCGAAAGCGAAGGTCATTTAAACCATCTTCATCACAACTGTCCCAGACAAGTAAATGGGGACGGTCTGTGGGTTTGGCAGTAGTAATCGGGAGATCATTCAGTGAAACCATAGGCTTGTTCTAATAAAGAAATAGGGTTGTCCCAACGGCGTACCGTTTGGAAAGGGGGAACTGTCCGTCGTTGCTCAATGAGTCCAAAAATTTCCAGCTTATCGAGTTGTTGTTGAAGGAGTTGAGGTTCTATCCCTAGAATAGGTGCAAGTCCCATTGGGTGGTTCAGAATATCGTCAGTAACAACTGAAGTTGTATCCCCAAAATCCCGTTCCCAGAGTTTCGCGAGGATATAACACACCATATAGGGGTTAGGAAATCTAGCTTCTCCAGTCACATATTTTTTGTTATCCAGATTTTGAACAAATTGACAAGACTCTAGTGCGTTTGATTCGGTGTAGGCACGGAGGACATAGCGAAAGTTTTTTTCTAATCTGTTGTTAGATTCCTCTTCAAATACCTGACTGGCTTCATAAATCAGGTTCTCAGGACTAAAGGTAAAATATTCTGGCAGAAAGCTATAGACAAACCATGTCCATCCTCCCCATTCAGCAGGATCATCAGGAGGTGTAGCTAGTCCATGATCCCCAAAACTTAGGAAAAAATGTATGTACCAGTCAGTAATAATTGATTTGAAATAAGGATCGTGAGTTAAGATAATTTTTCCTTCTGGATTTAAATGATAATTTTGTAAAAAGCCAGTCCGGATTGCCCAACTTTTCATCGGACCGATTTTTCTGTTGCCCAACCCGGTTCTAGTCATCAAATTTTCAAGCGAATCATCCAGTCCCTGCTTTTCACTTGCAGCCTTGATAATTTTCTGAAGGTCTTCCTTCTTAAGTGCAAATGTACCGTGGAAACCAAGTTGTAGTTTTGACATATTTTTTATTTATTTAAGCTTTTTTTAGTTGCACACTAAACAAACAAAGTAAAGTATCATCTACTGTTTTTTATCTAAATATTGTATGTATTAAGTTAACCAATTATCCATTCGTTCCCAGAGAATGTCACATATTCGCTTGGTTCTTTCTTCAACAAGATTTTTATTCCACTGTCCATCTGCTCCTAATTGAACAATCGGTAATATATGATGTTTATGCGATGTGTTTTGTAAAATTTGTATAGTTTCATCTTTCAATTCAACACCATAATTTTTTGCATCATTCCTTAAATTATTTAATTTTTGAGGATCGGTTTCTGCTAAATGTTGGTAGTAAATCCACTTCTCAATCCAATTCTTATTGCTTGCAGAAGCATTAATATCAGTTGGAAGAAGAGTCAAATTTCCAATTTGCTCATAATCTTCATTTTCATATAAATTTGAATCCCACTCAGAATCATGTGAAAGTCTTGGTTTTTGAGGTGCTATATGTTCAATAGTTTTAAAATCCTCAGATAACCATTGTGTTGATTCTAAATAAGAAGTAGATGAACCAGGAGTCCCAATTTTCATCAGACCAGGATGGCTTGAGTCTATGATAGTTTCATGGGCTGTAATGAAAAGAGCGAATCTGCAAACTTTCTGCACGTTATCATATCTTAAATAATTAATCGCTTTATTTTTCCAATCACCTTTTTCTCGAATGCCTTTTTCTGTAAGACTACTATTCAAATATTGTTTCAAAGCTTCTACTGTAACCTGAGAATTGCCTTTTTTCCATGACATCTTTTCTTGAAGAAGCTTTCTGTATACATTATCAAGACCTGTATTGGGTAAAGCTGATCGCCAAAGTGTAAAAAACGCAGCAATTACCTTGCAGGCGGTGAAAAAGTCATTTTGATTATTAAATTGATTTCCTTCTTCATTTTCTTCTAAGTTAGCTTGCTTACGAATAGCAATAGAATAAAAACGGCTCAAAATTGTATGTGCCATTTTATGGTTTGCATCTCGAAGGTATAACAAACAGAAAGCTCCTAATTTTTTCTGGGATTCATCGATTCCATGAATTTCAGGCAGGCACTTTTTTAAATTAGACTGATAATATATAATGTTCTTACAATATGTTGCTATATCACCCATCTGATGAATAAAATTTTCTTTTTCTTCTAAGGAAGGAGTTTTCTTTTCTGTTTCAGAACAAAATTTTTGAAATTTTTCCATCAACCATTTGCGTTGATTACTAAATTGCTTGGATACGCTTTTTCCTTCATACGTTAGAGAAAATATCGTAAGGTATTCATTGGTTCTTTTGTTTTTTTGAGAAGCACTTTGTAAGTTTTTCATTAAATTTTCAATTGCTGTAAAATACTTTTCAAAAGTTGAATTTTTAAATCCTTCACTCTCTGAATCCACTACATTAACTACTAAAGGCTTGAAAGTTTCAATGGCTGTTAAAGGAGTTCCAGTAGCATTCAGAGATTGGAACATATCAAATGCTCTAACCTGTGATACAGGCTTAATTACTGTGAAACAGCAACGGTTTAGTAAATAATTAGAAAAAGCAAATAATTGAACCAGAGAACAGATTAATTTCTGTGTTCTATCCAGTTCAGCTTCTACATTCTTACAATTATCTACTATCTCAACTAACTCTTGTCTTGCATAGCTCCATAATTCGGACTGGTCTATTTTTTCAACAATATCCCAAGCTGGTGGATAATCAGCATATTCATTTTCATCGGCATATTCATTTTTATGTGAATTCGTTGCTTTTTTTAAAAATTCTTGAATGGTTTTTATGTTTTTTTCTACTAAAGATCTTTTATTAGGTTTGGGAAAATCACAACTCTGTTGGTAATTAATACTATCAATTGCTTTAATGAAATAAGCTAAATAATGAGATACATCTGATTTATAATGCTCATTTTCTTTGCCATTGAGTGTCCAACCATCTAATGAACCTCTAATGATAATAGGTTTTCTTTTTGGACTACCTCGCATAAGATCAAATGAAAAAAGTTCCTGAAGATTTGTCAAATAAGTGTCAACGGCTTCTCTTAACCCATCTAGTTCATGAGTTTGATACTCCTGAGGGAGTTTTTCTTTTAATTCATAGATTTTTTGGTATAAGCAACAAGCTAGTAAAGCGATTGTTGAGATTCTCTGTTGTCCATCAATAACATTATAAATAAGAGAAGGAATAGCTTTTGGATCTTGAGGTTTTATATTATTAGGAATATCCTGCTCCATCACAATGATAATTGTTCCCATAAAATGGATAGTATCTTGGGAATTTAAAAGCTCAGAAACTCCTGAAAATATATCATCCATTAACTGTTCTATATTTTCATCATCCCAACTATATTCTCTTTGATATAAAGGAATATAATATCCGGTTCCTCCTTGGGTGAAAAAATAAGAAATACTGTCACTTGAAGTTTGAAAAACTCTTGAAATATCCATTGAAACTAACTAAGTCTAAAAATTATAAATTACAAACTAAACAAGGCAGAGTATCATCTTCCTCGTCCAAGACTGATTCCAAAGCCTGAGCCAAAGATTGATTACTCGGTTCTTTCTCCTCCTTTGCCTTTGCTCTCGCCATTGCCTTTTCGTGGTTGGCGATAATTTCATCTTTACGTGCTATGAGTTCTCGCAGCGTTTCACCATCTGTCCATGTGTAGGTTCTCCCATCTTTGTGCTTCTCTTCATACTCAACCGCTTTTTCAAATAACTCTGGGTATTTCTGATTTAACATCACCCACTCGTACTTGCGCTGAAAGAAGCAGAAGAAACAACCTGAACGACTGCGCCAGCGATAGTAATCGGGGAGTCCAATGCCACTGTCTTCTAAAAGTTGGATAATATCTGCTTTCACCATTCCTCGCTCTTTAAAAGGAAAGACAGGCTTAATATTAGGCTTCGTAGAGATATACCCTTCCCGATTCTCATCAGCACGGATACCAATGTAACTGATTGCTTCATCCTCTCCGACAAAATCTTCTAGAGGCTTAATCTTCATTTTGACAGTACACCACCGCATTTGGGGGGAAGGTAATAAGCCATCGTGCATCTGTAGCCAATGATCAAAGCCTCGTTTGGCACTCAGGTAGTGGATATGAATGCCAAGACGTGCCTTGATTCGATCCAGGTAGGCGTAAGTTTCTGGCAGTTCCTTATGAGTGTCACAGAAGAAATACTCCATATCAGGGATTTCCTTGTGCAGCAACACTGCCAAAGCGGTGCTATCCTTTCCTCCTGACAACCCTAGAATGTGCCGGACTTTCTTCTGTACCATGCTGGTTCTCTAGTGTTTGCCTTAACCCAATATAACTGTGAACTGACTCATATAGCATAGAGCATAGCAGTCAGCGATCGCTAGAAAAAGAATATTCAAAAAACTCTTGCCATCGCGATCGCCGACTTTTGTTATCCCATTGTCACTAACTAAGCCTGTCGATGTCCTGTACAGATTTTCGGGTGTTAGAAACAAGCCGATCAACCCGCTTCTTCCTTCCCTCCTCGTTTCTGTGCTGTCCCCCGCATCGGAGTCACATTCTCAGCAGAACTTGACCCCAATACCCTTTCGGTCAACTTTGCCACAAACGCTTCCCGGAGTTGAGGATTATCTCGCAAAATCTCCTCCTGCAACACTTTCTCAACCAACTGATCCAGCTTCTGGGATTGATCATGCTCAACCCACACCAAACGGTGAGTTTCCTTTCCATCCGGTTGGGTTACCGTAATGCGACGCGCATCAAACCCTTCCCCTTGGTCGCGAGTTTCATGATCTAACGCTTCCAGATTCTTAAACCGCCGCGCTAAATCCGACAGTTTAATTTCAAACCCCGTGACATTTTCATCCGTCCATGACTCCGCAGGTTTATCGGCGACAATCATCACCAAAGCTGCTAACCACTCCCTGTCTGTCTTCTCCTCATCCACCGCCGCTTGGGTAAAACTTCGCAAGGTTCGTTCGACACATTTTCCGACCAAAGGACGCGATCGCACCCGCAATTCTTCCCGCAGTTTTTGTTCCCGACTACTGACCCCAAACGCATTGTGCAGCAAGCGTTGACATTCACTCAACAAGCCTTCGTAAGCTGTATTAATCTCCCGTAGTACCTGCACCAGTTGCGAACGTAGGCTTTTGGCAATTGTCCCATCATCCCCAGCTTCCGTCTCAATCGGCGGTAAATTGAAGGATCTGGGTAACTGGGTAAATAACAACTCATCCGGTTCAGTTGTCTCCTTGAGTGCGGTCAAAACCCTCTGCGCTTCCTGACTAACTCGCTTGGTTTGCTTCGTATAAGCCGGAAGCCGATTAACAAATTGATATAAAGGAGTCACAACCGTTAACAGCGTAGCATTCCGGATTTTCCCTTTCTTAAGCTTTGATTGGCGTAAAATCGCTTCGAGTTCCTTAAAGACTTGCGATCGCAACCCCACCACTTCAAAATACTTCACCGCGTACCGCGAGGGATCTTTGACCAATAACTCAAAATGTTCTGCACCCAAAATCGGAATATACGTCCCATCTCGATAAACCCCCAGATCATCAACATGGTGTAGCAGAACCGCCGCTAACATCACCGGAATTGCCCCAGGTTTGATACCGTAGGGTGCAGCCGCTAAACGCTGATAAATTTGGTCAAGGCTTTTGGGTTTCTCCTTAGCGGATAAACAAAAGTCCTCAATCGCTTGCCAAAAGGAACCCACGTTAGACCCTTCCGAGGGTGGGTAAAAGCATGCCCTCGAACGAAGTGAAGGGTCCCACTCTCCCTCCTCCTGGCGGTGAATACCAGTTTCCCCTAACAGGGAATAGTACATACTCACTTCCGGACCATAGCCTTCTAGTCCTAACCTTTCCTGACTCCCCCGTTCAACCATTGCTGTAATCAGTTCCCGTCTGGCTTTTGCGCCTTGGGAGGTGAGATCCCGACGGTTAATCAATTCATTCCAGAGAATCGGACTTTGATCATAGACGCGATCGCACAGGTCGGACAGCTTGGCATTAAAATCCGTAATGTGACCAATCCGTTCTGCTTCCCCCTGTACCCAACATTGCTGGTCATTCCCAGTCATCTCAAACGCTTGCGCCAGGGTTTCATCCAAAAGCTGTTCGGCTTGAACCACCCGAAAGCGCACTTCTTTGCGGGCTACCCCATCCGATTGTAATTCTGATGCTGTATCTTGAATCGCTTTCAGAGCCGCATATTCCCGGCTACGTAAGCGAAGAACATCTAGTTTGGCTGCACCCAGTAAAACCAAAGGTTTGCCATCGTCAGTCACAGCGGGAACCTGAGCAAGTAGAGACGCGCCATGGCGCGTCTCTACATCATCCACCCAATATCCCACATAACCATCCGCATCAGCACTGTCGCACCGAAGTTGAGTTAAATCCGATGTGGTATCTAAATAATGCCGTTCAAAATAGCGTAATGTCCCTGTTTTATAACTGTGCCGTTGTACCACGATTGGTGGCAATGAACGTAGGGATGATAGCAAATTGACCAAGGAAGAACGGTTTTTTTCCAGATACTCCGACAGGGCTTGATCAACATTAAAATCAGATCCCTGCCAAATTCGCAGTTCATCCATGGTGCGACGATGGGTAATTACTCCCCTTCGCAAAAGATCCTCAATAATAGTTTCCCAATAGGCAAGTTGATCCTGGTTATTGGGAAAGTCACACATTGCCAACGTTACTAACCGCTTTGTCGCCCGAGTCGCCCCCGTTGTCGTCACCAAATTCAAAATACCAATCGCTTTCAGCACCTTGATAAAATTCGGTTCTAAATACCTCGCATCAGCAATCAAATCTTGAATCTCAACCCATCGTTGGAGATTTGGACGAGATGCCAGTCCCATCCCCGCTGCTTCAATGAAATAGTCGTAAATCCAATCTAATTTTAGAGTCGGTAAACTTAAACTCTCCCAGTCAATACTGACTGTTTGGAGGAAGTTTCTCAAACTGTATGGTTCAGCACTGGTGAGAAACGTAAATAAGGAACGATCATTTTGGGCATAACGATGGCAGATTGTCGGCAACACCAAGGCGGATAGAGGATGTAGCGGATAAACGCCCTTAAAGATATCCGTCGGCAATTCTTCTCCTGTCAAAACTGTTGCTAATCCCTCTGACCACTCGTTGCCATAACTATGAACTTGACAAGCAATTTGATCAGGAGATTCAAGGTTAATCACTTTCTCGATTAACCGCATCATTTGTCCGGCAGATTCAGTAAACGGAATATCCTCAAATCGCCCCTGAATCTTCGCCCATTCATTCCGCTGGACGGTAGCCAATCGTTGTCCGTACTCGGCAAAGGCTTGATGGAGAATGCCTAATATATAAATCGGCGTTTTGCTATCTCCAGGAAGTTCTGCTAATTGTTGTAAGACATAGAGGTCTTCTGTCCCTTGATTATAAGCGGCATATTCCAGATTTTTACCTAATTCGTCAATAACTAGAAAGACTCCTGTATTCGCTGCCTTAGCAACGTCTTGGACTAACTTCGGTATTTCTCGGTTGTCAATACTTTCTCCCGATTCAATTTCTGTATCTAAGTCCACCAACCTAGCCACAACAGGGATTTTATTCCGCTTAGCAGGAGAACTCCAAAACGTCTCTGCTCCTCGCAGCAATCCCCGCACAATTGTATGACTCATCGGTTCTCTTGCCGCTGTTGCTACAGCTCGAAACAAACCCTTTTCCGGAAGTTTAGTTAACGCTTGATAGTCACTACTTTCTGCACCTAAGGTATGCCGAGCAATTTCTAAAGCAGAGGAACGCATTTGGCTCTGAGCAGGAGCGCAGACGGAGGTAAGATAATGGGTAAACGCCGACTTTCCGGTGCCATAAACACTGGTTAATGTCCAAGCATGATTGGCTTCAGCCGTGGTTAAGCCTTTTAAAATCCGTCGCAAAGCATCGACTGCCCGTTCCGTTAAAACATAACCCTTTAAAGCCTCTAGTCGAGTTAAATCTCGCTCTACGTTCACTGAACGAGAGTAACGACGGTTGAGACTAAAATATTGTTCAAGCGTTTTACGATTCATTGATGACCTCTCGTTCGGTAATACTGATTTAATATCTCTTCTATAAGTAGATTAGCGTCTTGAGTAAACGAAAATTGGACTAATCCAGCGGTATCGGAAAGGGCAATTCCTTTCGTGTTACGAGATGTCTTTTCAATCGCTTCGGCAATTGCACTTTCGGGGAGTTTAAAGACGACCCCAGGACTCCCCGTATCGTAAGTCAGACTGGAAACTGAAATGGTTTTTGAACTGCCACGAGTTTGGGCATAATCTAAACAAGCCGTAACAATCATCTCAGCCGGAAGATTCACTTTTTGGCCAATGCGGAAGGTATAGTATTTAGCGTCTACTGTCATCCGGATAATTCCAAGTTCGGCAAAAGGGCAATCAATTGAGTCTTCTATTAATTTCGTTTTCCCTTCTGGCTGACTATACATGCGGAGAATACAGGTGACATCTTTCTTGAGAGACGATTCAGCGGTACGAGTTCCTAATTCAGTTCTATAGTTTTTGAGTCCTCTGAGCAAATCTTCAGATGTAAATTCAACGTGACGGAATACATTAAAAGCGTAGTACCAAGCAGCGGCTTCACAAGGCGGTTTCAGCAGATACCAATGAAGTAACCATAACGAAGCTGGATCTTCGAGGAATGGATCATAACCCCTATCATCGAGAACTTTCTGCCCAAAATCAGTCGGCTTGTCTTCTTCTAGAACCTTAAACACTTGACACCAGTAGCGAATAGAACGTACCATATTTTTCCCCACCCCTAAAATAACGGGGGCATCGTCTTTTAGAAATACGCTGGAGTCTTGACGAGCAGCATCAAATCCTTTTTTGAGCCAACTAAACCTTGGGTGAAAGGTTTCATGGCGGGCAAAAATAGGGGCAACTTCTTTTGGTGAAGTCTCTGCTTGGGATATTAGGGTCACTGTGGCTATTTCTTGATTACTTATACGGCTTAGTACAAAGATACCCTGTCAAGGCTTTTTTGTAAACCCCGAATAAACCTTGTTTGCTCTTTAAATGTTTTTTATACATTATCGGAAGCGACTATCGATTTTTTAAAGAATAACTGCATTTTTTAACTAATGTGTTCGATTTATGTATAATATCTTTATAAGAAATACGACAAATCATAAAAATCAATAAGTCTATCGATTGAAATTTACCTATATTTTTAGATATAAACTCAACCTTTAAACTGTTTAGCTACGGTGTAATATATCTCCAGCGTCTTACTATACCCTGTTTCACGTTCTATAATCTGACAATTAGTACAGCTTATTTTACATTTAGAATAGTAAGCATAACATCACTATTGTACATCCTCAAAAGTTAATGAATCCTTAACGTAAAAGTTTCAGTAGTCCATTTATTGGGGGACAAACACCGCTTCAAATGGACAATGACTTCACCCGGTTGGGTGAATCGACAGGATGAAGTCCTATTTCTACTTAAACTTGTAGTATACCTGTAGTAAATCACTGATCGAGTTGCACAAATTGCCGCAACTCACTCATCTGTTTAATTCTATGACAACTCTAACCATGCGCTCCCACAGGGGTAAAGCTGACTTAGATGCGATCGCACGTTTCCTGAAAACCTGTGAAGCGGTTGATTTGCCTAACGAGTACCCCTCAGTGTCTGATATATTAATGCAATTTGATGCACCCTCCGTGGATCAGCAACGGGATATTCGCTTGTGGGAAAATGCAGAGGGTCAATTAATCGCATTAGCGGGATTAATGATTCCCACAGTTGGGGAAACGGTTGATGGTTTTCTCTGGTTTCGTGTCCATCCCAAGCAACGGGTTGATTCTCTATACAGGAACATTATCGCTTGGGCAGAATCACGAATGCAGGAAGTTTGTCAAGAACGTCATCTGGCGGTAAAACTGCTGGCTGGTGCTGGCGCTGAACAAGCGAAACGCATGACTCTTCTGGAAAACTGTGGTTTCCGGATTGAGCGCTATTTTCTCACCATGGTGCGTTCGCTGTCTGAACCGATTCCAGAACCCCAGTTACCCGATGGTTTTACCTTGCGCCCGATTCAAGGTGAACCGGATGCTCAAGCTTGGGTGGAACTGTTCAACGATACGTTTATCGATCACTGGAATTATCACCCAGATACCGTTGAAGCCTTTAACCATAAGCTGAAAAATCCCGAATTTCGACCCGACTTGTCTGTGGTTGCGATCGCGCCTGATGGTACTTGGGCGGGATTTTGCGACTGTTACATCCCCAAAGACGGGAATCAAAGCTGGATTAATCCGGTGGGTACGCGACGCGGTTATCGCCAGCAAGGTGTAGCACGCAGTATGTTACAAGCTGTGATGCAGCAGTTGAAAGTAGAAGGTATGGAAACCGCTATGCTGTATGTCGATGCAGAAAACCGCTTCTAAAAACCTAGACAAACCTACCCATCAGTAATTCTGCCTTGGTATAAGTCCACGGTGTAACTTTTGGTCGATAACCGTTAACGCTTACGCTTGGCTGATACCCGGCATTGTCGCTCGATATCAACCTTAACCAATGGCTCCCAGTTAGAGACACTATAGTAATCGTGTCTACGATTGACTACAGGGCATCGACCAATAAAATTATTAAATTGATATAGAGCGCTCCATACGTGCTTTCTCGGATTCACTCCGAGATAGGCGGACACAGAGCGCGGCAATCTCTCACTCAAATTCATGCCTCTTCTGGCAATTGCTAGGGCAGCCGCCACATCAGATGATAGTCCATACATCCGACTATATTTAACCAATCCAATCAAACTCGTGTAAGCTGGATTGCATAACTTTATAGCTATTCCTCGGTTGGATAAAATCGATGACAAAATTTGATAAAAACGACTGTATGCCCAGGCAGAAAGCATTCGAGCATATTTTTTTCCACGCTCTCGTAGTTGAGCTTTTTTTGTCGAAAAATCTAAGCTTTCGCACAGAATAGGGCAAGAAAAGCTCCTGGCTAAAGCTGCCAACTTTAAACAAACATCTACAATTTGAGCATCTTGTTTACCTGTGGGTAAACCTGACTGAAAAGGAATAGTTCCCTGAGCTTTTAAATTTCCTTGACCATCAACATAAGCCCAACCGATAGAACTAGGATTTAGATCGATACCCAGGGCACCATACTTAATTTCTCTACTAACTTTCTCCACCGCGGCGGGCGTGAATTGAACAGCGACCACCCAGCGATCATCCTTTCTATAGAAGTGCCATGTTTTGGCACCACTATTGGGTAATCTATTAATCTGACGG